>NZ_BDGJ01000035.1:41849-71799 GCF_002207765.1 Calderihabitans maritimus | reverse complement strand
GCGGCAACATATCCGGGTAAGTGGAACGGGCCATAAGCAGGCGGGCATCCTCCGGGATATCCGTCCAGTAAAGGTTTTTCCCCTCCCCGGCTTTCAGTGCCACCGCCCTGGCATCAAACAGTTTGCCGTCCACCCATAACTCCACCGTAGTGACCACATCTTTGCTCCCGTTATTTACTACCCGTACCATAGTAACCGTTGCATTGCCCTCGCGCCTGGTGGCCGGTGGCGTAAGGGTTAAATTATCGTCCGCCTTCCCTACCTTAATATGAACTATCTCCGGAGGAAGGGGCGTATGGGGCGGAATTTTCCCCAGGTTACCGTCGCTAACGATAACGGTCAGCGGTTTTTCCATTCCTTTGACCAAGGAGCTGGCCAGGGACAGGGCCGGCGCCAAGTTGGCCTCCTCCCCGGTAACCGTTACTTCATTTAATCGTTTTTTCAAAACCGACTTATCAGAAGTGGCCCGGGCAACTACTTCCGGCAAAGCAGCCATCTTAATAATGGTCATAGTATCTCCGGCACCCATTTCGTTAATTAAGGCCATAACTTCCTTCTTGGCTGCGTCAAAGCGACTGGGGCTCACATCCACCGCCTGCATGCTGGCAGAGGCGTCAAGCAGGACCACCAGGTTGCGCCCCCTAGTTCCAGCGGTCATTAAAGAAGGCCGCAGCAGGGCAAAAACCAGGGCCAGGGCAATCAAAATTTGAAGAAACAGCAATAGATTCCTGGTTAGCTTTTGCCACGGGGCATTGGCCCGGGCGTCTTTAAGCACCTGCCGCCATAACAGGGTGCTGGGGACTTCGATCTCCCTCCGGCGCATTTTGAGCATATATAAAATTATAATGGCGGGTATACTTAGGGCGAACCAAGCTGCCCAAGGGTTCAGAAAATGTACGACATTCAACCTAACACTCCCACCTTTGGCAGCGAACGCAAAATCACGTCTTCCAGAGGCATACTGCTGTCCAGTTGCAAAAAGGTCATGTTGCGAGAACTGCAAAAGTTCCGCAGCCGATCTATATATTCCCGCAGGAGCTTCCGGTACAAAGCCAGCAATTGCGGGGTAAGGGAAATTTCCTCCGCTTCTCCCGTCTCTACGTCGACCAACCGTAAATCTCCCCGCAGGGGAGGGTCAAGCTCCTCCGGAGAGAGCACCTGCAGAACAATAACTTCCTGTCCCAGGTACTGCAGGTAAGCCAGTCCTTCCCGGTACCCGGCGGGTGACAAAAAATCGGAAATCACCACCGCCAAACCTTGACGCCGCCTGTATCTGGCAAAGCCTTTCAAAGCGGCGTTCAGATCCGTCTGTCCCCCCGAAGGTAAGGATTCTAGAAAATCCCAAACCTTCCATACCGCTTCCCGGCCGCGAACCGGCGGCAGGTAATGGGAAAGGCCGGTGGTAATCCCTCCTACCCCCACCTGTTCAAGACTCATCAATCCAAGGTAGGCCAGAGCTCCTGCGACCTGCCGGGCAAAACGTTCTTTCCTGCCCTCCCCGCAAGCCATGGAAGAACTGCAATCTAAAAAGAGATGAATAATCAAATCCTGCTCTTCAACGAACATTTTTAAGAAAAGCTTTTCTAATCGGGCATAGGCATTCCAGTCTATCAGCCGGAAATCATCCCCCGGCGTATAATTGCGGTAATCAGCAAACTCTACCGAAGCACCTCTTTTGGGCGAACGACGGTCTCCGGACAGCTTGCCTGCCAACATTCGTTGCGTATAGATATGTAATTGTTCTAATTTCTTTAAAAACTCGTTATCGAAGAGGCGAGAACGCATGATTTGGGGCCTCCGTTATTCTCTTCCACTTCATATTTCCAACGGTACTTCCTCCAGCAGCAGAGAGATAATCCGGTCCGGGGTGTACCCTTCCGCCTGACCCTCAAAGTTGAGGAAAACCCGGTGGCGAAGGGCGGGGTACGCCACATACCTTAGATCGTCAAAAGCTACGTTGTAACGCCCTTCCATCAAGGCATGGACCCTGGCCGAGAGCATGAGGGCCTGTAATCCTCGCGGACTCGCACCGTACCGGACATACTTTTTTACCCCTTCTGGCGCTTCCGGCCGTTCAGGGTGAGTAGCCATTATCAAACGGACCGCATAATCGGTGACGTGGGGTGCTGCGGGCACCTCCCTGGCCAACTTTTCCATAGCCAGGATTTCTTCGCCGGTAGCTACCGTTGATGCCACCGGCTTTTCGATGCCGGTAGTCCGATTCATAATTTCCACCAGTTCCTCTCGGGAAGGAAACTCTACCAGTAACTTAAATAGAAAACGGTCAACCTGGGCTTCCGGCAGAGGGTAGGTGCCCTCCATTTCCAGCGGGTTCTGGGTGGCCAGTACAAAAAAGGGACGGGGCAGTTTTCTGGTCTGCCCTCCAACGGTCACCGACCCCTCCTGCATGGCCTCCAGAAGAGCGCTCTGGGTTTTCGGAGTGGCACGGTTTATTTCATCCGCCAAAACCAGGTTGGCAAACACCGGTCCCTCCCGGAAAACGAACTGCCGCCGTCCCTGCTCTTCCGTCAGCACCTGGGTACCTACAATGTCTGCCGGCATTAAATCGGGAGTGAACTGAATACGGGAAAATTTCAGGGAAAGGACCTGTCCGAGAGTTCGTACCAGCATGGTTTTCCCTAGCCCCGGCACCCCCTCCAGCAGGGCATTCCCCCCCGGCCAGCAAGCATATTATGACCTGACGAATAACATCTTTCTGGCCCACTATTACTTTGCCGATCTCTTCTTCTATCTGTAGCACTTTGGAAGTGAACTCTTCCGGGGATATTACCATCTCTGAAAAACCTCCCTGGCATTTTTAGGGTTCCAAGGAACTGAAGTAGTCCCTGACTATATCTTCCATGGCCGGGGGAATGTAGCTTCTGTCCAGGTGTCTTCTGGCCTGCTCTCGGTATTCAGTCAGCACCTCGTTATAGGGTCTGATAAGGCCGGGTACCGTAATACCGTTAAGCGTCTCCCGGTAACCGGAGGCTCCTTCGCCTGCCTGCGCCGGTACCACCGAAGGATGGCCGTCGACCTCCAATCGGGTGATCGGATCATAAATCATTTCATAATTTCCCGTTAAATTTGGGGTAGGTAATTCGGGCGTAGTCCCCGGCTGACCCGGCCCCAACGGATGGTTGCTCCCGGCATTGCCGTTGCCGCTCCCCAGACCAGCACCGCCCGCCGAACCTCCGCCTTGACTGTCCTCCCGGCCTTGCCCGCCGGCCGTACCATGGCCGTTCCCCTGACCGGACTGGGCGCCCCCACTTTCGGAAACAGCCCCCGGCCCGGCGGCACTGGAAGCGGAATTGCCGGAAATTCCCTGGCCGCTCTCCCCGCCATTCCCCCCGGCCCCCGGTGCCGCCTGCGGACTACCGGAACTTCCGCTCATGGCTACGGTGAGAATACTGGACGCTTGCGCAATCTGCCTCCTGGCCTCCTGGACCGTGGAAATCGCTTTGGCCAGCGTCTGAGGTGTATTCCCTTCCCTGAACCTAGCCCATTGCTCTCCCGCCTGCAGGAGTTGTTTCACCGCCTCCGTTAATGTGCCCGCGGATAAACTCTTTGCCGCCCCCGCCAGGGCGTTTCGGCCCAGGTCCGCCCGCGCCCGGCCTGCGGCTTCTTCCAAAATGTCGGCCAGTGAAGCCATTTCTTCCGAAGCCAGCCCTTTCAGTTCCTGGGCCAATTTTTCCAAGGCCTTTCGAATAGTTTCCCCGTCTCCTTCTCTGATCGCCTCGGCAAGAGAGGAGGTAAGATCGGACCGGGACAAAATTTCCGCCACCTCGGCCAGAGACCTTTCTTTCTCCTCTTCCTTTCTCAAGAGGACGTTAAGTTCTTCTTCGGTGCGGGACAGGGCTTTTATACTTTCTTCAGCTTCCCCGGCCCGTTTCAGTCTCTCCTCAAGTTGTTCCAACGCCGCCAAAATCTCTTTTTCCGTTTCCGTAAGTACCGGTTCCCGCCGTCTAATCTCTTCCACCAGGTGAGTAATTCTTTTCTTTTCTTCCTCTATCTCCTCCCGTGCCCTCTTTTGCCGGTCCAATAATTCATCCATCGGATTGGGCAAAATTATAGTCAACAACAGCGCCACCAAAGCTACCAGCGCAGGTCCCCAGCTCTTAACCGGAAACTGCAGGGGCAAATCCCTCCGGGGTACAATCTTTTGCAGGCTTTTTAAGGCATCCTCTCTCTGCTTTTCCCACAGGGCACCGCTCTGATCAACCAGGGCTGTAGTTAACCGCTCTTTTAAACCCAGGTCGTCCCCGGCTCGGGCCGCTTCCCATACGCCGGGCCGCTTGATAAAGGCCATGCCGAACGCGAGTCCACCCAAAACAACAAAGGCTATTCCGGCGTACCAACGAGCATTTTCCCAGGGAAACAGGCGGGAAATAAACAGCACTTCCGCCGCAGCAAACAGCCCGGCAGCCAGAATAAAGGGAAGTCTCACCAGGAAAAAATTTAACTGTACCCTCCTCAAAAGCGGCCTTAAGGCCTTCACCATTTCCCGGTTAAAATTAAGCTCCTTCTTGGATACCACCGGAACGCCCTCCCCTCAGGGTTCGCTTGAAGACGGGCAGGCCCAATTTCCCCCTTCCGACCGGTGTGATAGCTTTGGTTGCCACCCATAACAGAACTATTATGATCGCAAGCTGTACGCCAAGGGTAACACCCAACACTTCCCAATCCAGCGTCGGCGTGAAATTTCCCTGCGAAACCTGGCCGATCTCCCACAATACCCGCTTCCCCCAGCCGTTCTTTAGAGTGAGCAACAAAGGAGTCAGAGGATTAAAGTGAAAAACGAACGGTAGTGTCTGAAACTGGACGTTATAGGCGACCTGGTACCGGTAGATTGCTCTCGCAAAGCCACCAATCATGTACGTCCCTATACCTAGAAAGAGAACGGTTAGATAGGTTAACACTGTCGCTACCTGGGTGCGGCGGGAAACGGCAGAGTAGAAAAGTCCAATACTGCCCAGATAGACAGCGGTAAAAATATAAATCCCAAAAGTCAAAAGAATCTCCGACGGCGCCACCCCGCCCAGCAAAAATACCAGACTAAACAGGGGCAGAGAGGAAAAAACAAGCAGAAGTAAATAGCTCAAGGAGGCAACCAGTTTACCCAATACAATGGATCTTGCCGATAACTTGGTGACCAACAACAGGTCCAATGTCTGCCTTTCCTTTTCCCCGGTGATGGCCCCGCTGGTAAGCGCGGGAGTTACAAAAGCAATCAAACCGAACTGAACTACGGCCATTACCATGTATAATTCCATACCCAAGCGATAACTTATTACGTACCTTCCTCTAGTATTCAACCACAAAAAGGCCAGGGTTATCAGTCCCAGGACTGCCAGGTACGCGGTGATGGTGGCGGCGGAGCGCCAGGTTCGCATACGGGAACGGAACTCTCTGTCCATCACGGAATTAAGTTTCACTCTTCTACCCCCTCGGTTACCTGCAGGAAGATATCTTCCAGGTTATGACTATTTTCATGAAAGGAAATGACCGGAATATCTTTCTTAACCAGCTCTCTAAGGGTATCGCGGAGATGCTCCGGCCCGCCCAAAAGTCTGGCCTGTAAAACATTGCCCTCCACGGCCACCTCTCCCAGCCAATCCATGGCCTCCATGAGGGCAGCCGCTTCCTCTGCCCTATCCAACACTGTAACCTTTACCACCCTGGAAAACTGGAGTTGCTGCATAATGGTATCTACCCGTCCGCTGATAACCATGCGTCCCCCTTCGATAATTCCCACCTCGGTACACATCTCGGCCAACTCCGGCAAAATATGAGAGCTGATTAAAATGGTCTTGCCCATTTTCTGTAGTTCTTTCAGTAACTCCCTCATTTCCAGCCGGGCCCGGGGGTCAAGACCGGAGGCCGGTTCATCCAACAGCAGCACTTGGGGGTCGTGAACCAGACAACGGGCCAGACACAACCGCTGTTTCATCCCCCTCGACAGAGAATTTACATAGGCTTCTCTCTTATGAGACAACTCCACCAACTCCAGCAGGTCGTCGCATATTTTTCTTCTTTTAGCCCGGCCAATGCCGTAACTGGCCGCATAAAAATCCAAGTATTCGCTCACCTTCAAATCATCATAAACACCGAAGAAGTCGGGCATGTATCCTATCAACTCGCGAACCCGCTCCGGGTAGGTGACTACATTCACCCCTGCTACGTAAGCTTCCCCGGCCGTAGGCTGCAGCAGGGTAGCCAGGATTTTGATAGTGGTACTTTTGCCTGCTCCGTTAGGGCCTACAAAGCCGTAGATGCTCCCCTCGCTAACCGAAAAGGTAAGGTCCTTCAAGGCTTGAAATTTACCGTAATTCTTACGGAGATTCTCCACTTTCAGCATTGGCCTGCCGCCCTCCTTCTACACCCACGGAGAGATTATTTATCCATGTATACTGGTCGCTGTTATTGCTAAGTTTGACTCTAACCAGTCCCTCGGGAGATAAATATTCCTCAGCCTTAATTCCTGAACCGGTTAGCCGGAAATCATCCCATGTATTTTTTCCCCAGTTGTAAATTTGGGCCGCCGTGTAGTTGTTGCTCAAGCCGGCGCTGAACCTCAATTCCTCCACCATCGGAACTACCTGTTGGGGGATTACAGCCTGAAAGATCATACTTCCCTCGCTGAATCCGATAACGCCGGGCCTTTCCATACCTGTTCTTCTGGCGTCTGTATACACCGGCTTCATCTCCACAATTCCCGTGGGTAAGTTGCCTCCACTGCCTTCGACGTTAATCTCCAGGCCGGTCGTAAACATATTGAGATGGTACTCCTTGGGGGTTCTACCGTTTACCTTAACCCCAGTCAACGGATCCTCCGAAAAACCTACCATTACCACTCCGGGGCTGGACTGCTCTCCTTCCCAGCCATACGTTCCTTCTAAAATCTGAAGTTCCCGGTTAATCTGCCTATCTCTTTCGCTCCTCCCGCTACCTTGGGGTTGCAGGGAATCGAGCATTTGGTGGAAAAACGGTCTTCCTCCCTGGCTTGCATAAGGAATTACGGGAATATCAACCTGGACCTTCTCCCCGTCCTTCAGGCTGGATATCGCTTGGTACTGGCCTTGACTGGTGAATACCAAAACATCTCTCAGGTTATACCCGGTACGGTTGGTAATCTCCCCTGTAATACGACCGTTTTCGGTTCGGAGGTTGCTTTCAATCCTTCCGGCATTAAAGTTATGATCAAAGTAGAAACTGCGCAGAGACCACATATTCATATTCAACATTTCCACCTCGGTTTTCTCCCCGTAATGAACCCGGGTGGTCACCGGAACATTGGATATATTCCCTCCGTAGTACGGGCGGTCGTAATTTCGCCCGGCGTGTACAGCAACCTTCCCCGGCAGTTGTATGCGGTAGGAACTCTTAGTAGGAGCGAAGATACCCGTATAGGTACGGGCTTGACCTGTATCCAGTTCCACTACATGAATATAGGTGGCAATAATGTCCCGACCTTTACCCTTTATGCCGACCAAATATACTCCCGAAGAGAAAAGAATAACCAGAAGGGGTATGGTAACCCAAGCCAGATCTCTTTTGTCCAGCTTGTTGAGGACAAAGTAATTCCCGAAGCCCAATATGCCTATATAGACGAGCAACAGAACGATAACCAGCCAAAAGGGTGGTATAACATTGAAAGGAAGCTGGCTTAAAGCACTAAACAAGCCGTACGGGTAAACAGGCCGAGCAATTTGCTTTAACGTTAAATTAGGCGGTCCGAACATGGAATAGATACTGGACCATAGAAACCGGTTACCTTTCCAAGAAGCCAAAGGTTCCAGGGTTAAGTCTAAGGCACTGTAGACAACATTCCCTTTGCCTACCTGCTTCCAGGCCAGGACAGGGATATCCCCTTCGCCGACCACCACCCCGGCGCCTTCCACCAGGCTGCCCTTCGCCATCACATATTTTCCTTCCGGAATCTCTTGACCTGTATATTTCTCAAGGGCAGGTATGGCCGGAACTTCCTGTGTCCCTTCAATGTTAACCACCTGCAGGCTTCGGGGAATGCCTTCCACCGTTCTTTTCCATCCGGGCCCGGTGCCTATCACCAGCAATTTGCCGCCCCGTACCCAGTTTTCAATAGCTTGCCATTGCTCTTCCTTCAAACTGCGGGTGGGAAAATCGTTAATTACCAGCACATCCAAGGAATTCAACACTGCTACTTCTCCGGGTACATTTTCCGCCGTCCAGCGGAGTACCTTAATAAACCTGCCTAGTTGTGTAGGTAAATTGAAGGCGGCCAAGTAATCCAGCCCGCCCGGGTCTGCCGCCAGCACGGCGATCAATACAGGATCTCCGTGATACAGGGAGGGAGATTTCCGGGCCAGTGCACGTCCGTCGGTCACAAACGACACCTCAAAATCTCTAATTGCGCCGGGAACTGACAAAGCCATAGCAATCTTTTTGGTGCTGCCTTGGGGAAGCACCACCTTTACCACATGTTCCGTGAGCTCTTCCCGGTTCTCGGCAGGAATCTTCACCACTATATCCCCTTCTATATCCGGTCCGGTGTTGACCAGTTTCACCTTCACGGGCACGACGGCTCCCGCCTTCAGATAGCCGTCAAATCCGGCCTCAACCTCCATATGTAACGGCGAAACATCTTTCCCTTCCTGCGGCCGGGCGAAAATAGGCCCGCTAAAAGCCGTAAAAAAAGCTGTAACTAATAAAATCAAAATTAGCCGGTAGCGCAAATGAATTTCCCTCCTAAATTTAAAACCTTACCCTCCTAAATTTATTTGACTCTTCCTCTTTCCCAAAAGTTCCCTTTGACGGGTAAAAATTTTCACTACCCTGAGCCTAATAGGCCAAGCCGGTCTATGGAAGCAGAAAAACCGCCGTTGTACGGCGGTTATAAGTATTTTTCTACAATTTATAAGCAGCCGCCAAGCGGGCTATCGACCGGTCATAAGTCTTCTCCGCTTCGGGCGGGAAAAAGCAACCAGGTACCTCGTTGAACTGACGGTGATAAGCTACACACTGACAACAGTTACCCTTGCGAGGGCAGGGTTCATAGGTACAGGTACATTTCTTTTTGTTCTCGTTGACCGCACATTCCATAGTCTTAATTCCCCCTCTTTTACGGCTTCTTTAGATCACACTCAACCATACCTTCGTAGCACTCATCACAGAGAAACTGCTCGCATACCGGGCACAGACGCATATCCGGCGGATGCCGGTCGAGACAATCGTAGCAATAAGAAGTGTCACAATGCCGGCAAATAATGCCGTAGACATCCCGCTCCTTGCAACGATCACAAACGGGTATCCTCATAGCTGGCCCCCCATGCCAAGCTTGTTCACTTTTAGAATTCTTCAACGACTTCCCATAATCCTGCTAAAATTAACCCTGACATAATAAAAAAAGCAGACCGCAACCAGTCTGCTTTTCTACCCTACCATGCTTAAACTCTGTTGATCCTTAACCATCCAGACCTTATCTCCGTTATTCAACCAAGCGGCATTGGCTTCATCCGTATCCAAGTGTAATTCCAAACGGAAGCGGGGATGAACTCTGACCAATACTTCATGGAAAGTAACTGGTCGCTGACCCCCGATAAATACGGTTACTTTATCGCCATCTTTTAGATTTGCCTTCTGGGCATCGGAGGGGGACATGTGGATATGGATGGCAGCCACAATCACACCCTTCTCCAGCACGGCGACTCCCTTCGGCCCTACTAGCAGACACCCGGGAGTACCTTCCAGGTGACCTGACTGCCGGACGGGTGCATCTATCCCCAAGCGAAAACCGTCGGTACGGGAAATTTCTACCTGAGTTTCCTTCCTCACGGGACCTAAAATACGGACACCCTCAATTATTCCCTTTGGACCTATCACGGAAACCGTTTCTCGGGCGGCAAATTCCCCTTGCTGGGATAAGTCCTTTAGTTTAGTCAACTCATATCCCGCACCGAAAAGTTTTTCTAAATCTTCCTGCGATAAATGGACGTGACGGTTAGAAACACCTGCCGGAACCTGCATAATACCCTTCTTCATTCGTAGAAGACCTCCTTGTAATTACCATTCACCGACGGTTTTCGACCGTTCACCCTTCAATTTCTACCATTCACCTTAATTATACAACTCTTGACGGTTCCGGCGCAACCTAGCGAGGATAAGTTCTAAAATAGAAAATTTTCAGTTACTGTATAATCTGAAAATTCTTCCATGTGCCGATAAAAAATGGTCGCCATCTAACCTGACTGCGTTTCTTTCAATCGCTCCATAATGTCTTTGAAAACTTTACTGATTTTCTCCCGAATCACCACTTCTGCCTGGTTATCGTAGGGAGTAGGCATCAAATTAATAATGACCAGTCTACGGGCCAATTGAGGTAGTCCCGCGACCGGGTAGACGGTGAGACTGGTCCCCACTATTAGCAAAAGATCACAGCCGCTCAGTACCCGGCTTGCCTGGTAAAAATCCTCGGCCATGGGATCTTCGAAGAGCACCACATCAGGACGTATAATTCCCTTGCATTCGGGGCACAAAGGTGGGTTAACGCCTTTGTCCAATTGAGCAGGAATTAACTCAAAATCAAAACGTTTTTTGCACTCCATACAATGACAGGTTCGCAGGTGGCCGTGAACTTCCCAAACCCTCTCGGAACCGGCCTTCCGGTGCAGGCCGTCGATATTTTGGGTAATAACTCCCATCAAATAACCCATTTTTTCCAGTTCGGCCAAGGCATAATGACCGTAATTAGGCTCAGCGTTTCTGAACTTGCTCCAGCGGGCCATAGTGTTGGCATAGAACTGGGCAGGATTCAGCCTTAAAGCGCTCGCCGAGGAGGTTTTTATCGGATCCATCTTTTCCCACAAACCTGTTCCCGGGCTGCGGAAATCCGGAATGCCACTCTCAGTGCTGATGCCTGCCCCGGTTAAGGCGAAGGCTCTTTTGGAACTCCGCAATAGGTCTACAATTCTGTCTATCTTCTCTTTATAGTCCACAGGGTGCACCCCTCCTTTTTGGAAAAATTCTAGGGTCAGTAATTATGCCGTCCCCCTGGTCTTGCGCCGTAATATAATATCTGGAATTAATTCCAGGGATAAAACCTCAATGTATGGCCCTTTAGGAGGCTCTTCCTCATATCCCCAGGAAGAAGACCTGACCAAGATACACTGTAATCCGGCCTCCAAGGCGGGATTAATATCCGATTTGAAACTATTCCCCACCGACCAGCTTTCTTCCGCTAAAGCCCCTGTGTCCCTCACAATTCGCCGGTAGAGGGAAGCGTCCTTTTGTAAAACTATCTCGATATGGTTGAAATATTTATCTAACCCGGTTGCTCTTATACGCTCCCGCTGCAGTTCCCGGTCTCCTTTGCTGAGAAGAACCAGAAAATACGCTTTCTGCAATCGCGCCAAAATTTGCTCCGCTCCCCTCTTGACTTCCGGCACCTTTTCTACCGCCCACCAACCCAGCCGTTCCACCATCATTCTAGTCTCGGCGCTAACAGTTCGACCTTTCACTCGACAGTAATACTCGTAAGTTTGAAGCAAAGCTCTAGGAAAGCAGTCCTTGGCAAAACCCCCGGCTTTTTCTACGTTAGCAATATCGAACCGGTCCAGAGTTTCCAGAATATCGGGAGCGTAAATTCCTTCGTGTTTCATGAGCCGGCAAAACTGTTCTTTTGCTTGGTCAAATACCGGATTGGTTATAACCAGTGTATCGTCAAAATCAAAGATGACTGTTCTCATTTCTCCCCTCCCCTACCGCTCTTCCTTCTTTAGCGATGCCATTCATACTATTTTCATACTATACTTCGGTATATAAAAAAATTTTCCTCTATTCCGTTGTTGTTCCGCGAACAGAGGAAACTTTTAATCATTCTTTGCGTAAAATCAGAATGTTCTGGTGGCTGATATTGGGAACGAAACACTGGTACACGGCATAAGGTCGCAGCGGTCTCCTGGTAGCCTGGTTGCACCAGATCTTAACACCTTTCAGACGAAACCCCACCTCCCGCATAGTTTCCGCCACCCGGAAACCCAGGGGGATGTACTCTCCGTTTCGGTACCGATCTCCTATCAAAAGAATGAAATACTTTCCGGGCTTCAATACTCTCCATACTTCTCGTCCTAAATCAGCCATCAGACAGAAATACATTTCGAAACTTGCCGCATTCCCGAAATCTTTCTCCTGGGCGGGATTAAACATATTGAAGTTGGTCTCCTTCTTGAACCCAGATAAATAATGCTGACAGCCGTACGGAGGGTCCGTTATTACAGCATCAACCGTCTCATCTCCTATTCCTTTAATAAGTTCCAGACAATCGCCTTCTTCCATACGACTGCGCAACAGACGTACTTCTTCCGTCATTGCATTCTCCCGGGGAACTATTTTATTATTTACAATTACATATTTGCTCTTGATTTCTTCAAAAATCTGTACCCAGCAACGGTTTAATTCAAAGCCTAATGCTTCCCTTTCCGTGAGGTCGGCGCCGATCAAAGTACCTCCCACGCCGGCAAAGGGATCTAGTACCAGCTCGCCCTTTTTAGTAAAGAACCGGATGATTTCCGCCATCAATTCCGGGGGTTTCATCGCCCCGTGGCGCTGCCGGAGGGGATGGGTTGCATCGGGCGGAAAATTGGTTATGTATAGGGTGTCCGTCCAATACAGCCACTGGGACCCATCCAGATCGTTTAAACGGTTTTCCCTGCGGGCCAACACCCCCACCTTCCTTTTTTATTTCCCAGTTTATGACCTCCGGCGAAAATTATTCCCGGAGCCGGTAAAGTATTCCCGTAACAGTGTTCCCAAAAAGAAAAAAATCCCTCCTAATTCCAGGAGGGATGGGAACATTTACCGCACCCGCTACAGGCGACATGCAAAATAAGGGCCGTGTTGCACCGAGGGCATCGGGTTAACTTTTCATCCTTGACTCCGTAGCCGCAACAAGGGCAAACAACCGGTTTCTTTTGTTGCTGCCTGCTCAGCCTTACCACCTCCTACCCTATAAGACGGGCGAGAATTCCTCCAACCAAAAAAGCAATTACCAGTACAGACAACCAAATAGCTACTGCTTCCCTTCGCCCCCGTTCTTTAAAAATTACCATAGCCGAGGCTATACAGGGAACAAACATAGTAATAGTAGCCACCGCTACCACCGTCTGCTCCGGAGGCATATTTAAATCGTACAGACCGGCTGCCCCGAAATCGCGGCGTACAAAACCCATGATGAAGGCGGTAGCTGTTTCCTTAGGCAGCTTCAGCCAACCAACGGTAAGCGGCGCCAGAAGGTTTTGAATAGTCTCCAGCAACCCCGTTACTTGCATCACTCCTATAATCAACGCTCCTATAGCAAACAGGGGCGTTGCTTCCCGCAGGAAAGACCATGATTTGGTAAAGGTTTTCCTCAAAACATTGGACCACCGGGGAAAACGCAGTGCCGGAAGGTCAATGAGCAATTCGGTAGACCGTCCGGGCATAATTCGGTTTAACAACGTCCCTACAATTACCAGTACAGTCAATATGGTAGCTACATATATGGCCACATATTTAATACCCAATCCTGATAGCATGGCTATAATAACTGCCATTTGCGCCGAACAGGGAATGGCCAGGGCCAGGAGAAAAATGGCAATCCTACGCTCTCTTTCCGAACCCAAGAGCCGGGTGGTTATAGTAGCCATAGTAACACATCCAAAACCTAATATAATAGGTATGATGGCCCTTCCGTTGAGACCGATTGTGGTTAAAACCCGGTCCGTCAAGACGGCTATCCGGGGCAGGTACCCGGAATCCTCCAAGGTGGAGAGGGCAAAATAAAATCCCACCACCAGCGGGAGCAACAGTCCCAAAATATAAGTCACCGTCATGGTTAAAAGACCGAACTCCCCGATTAAAATCGTGCCGAGGACTGTACTTTCTCCCACCACCCTGCCTACCACCGCTTTTACCGCCGGTTCATATAATCCCTGCATAATTTGTTCTTCCGTAATACCCACCACGGTTTGAGCGATAAATACGCCGATTATTTCATACATAAGCCAGAGTGTCACGGCCAAAAGTGGTATCCCGGTCAGCGGATGGATCATCCACTTCCCCAGGCGCGTAGACCAGGTGGCTGCCCTTCCCCTTTCCGTCACCACCTTCTCTACTATCTCATTTACCCGCTGCCGCCGCCGTAAGTAAATTTCTTCTCGCATTTCACCGGGTACCAAATTATGCCGCCGGGCTACATGAGGATCTCCTTCCAGTACCAGGAGGGCTTCTCCCTCATTGTCCACCTTGCCTTCCAGTTGTTTTAAATGCCGTTCTAGCCAGGGATCCCTTTTCCCTTTTCTCGCTTCATAAATACGCTTCTTCAATTCATCTATCCCTTGATTTTTCACGGCAACAGTAGGAATAACCGGCACACCCAACAATTCCTCCAGTTGCCGAACATCCACTTGAAGCCCGTGTTTTTCAGCCTCGTCCACCATATTAAGGGCAACTACCACCGGTAATCCCATGTCGATAATTTGAAGGGTCAGGAAAAGATCTCTGTCCAAATGAACTGCGTCAACTATATTTACCACCAAGTCTGCCCCAATAATCACATCCCGGGCCACCATCTCTTCATCGTTAAAAGAAGAAACGCCATAAACGCCCGGAGTATCTATGATCACATCTTCACCAAAAGTACCATGAGAAATTTCCAGAGTAGTACCAGGGTAGTTAGACACGTCAACATAAAGTCCCGTCAGGGCATTGAAGAACACAGATTTTCCCACATTGAGATTGCCTGCTAAAACTATTTTTTTGCTCCCGGCGGGAATTTTGAGGTGATTGCTTAAATTATGACAATGCATGGCCCTTCCTCCTGAGCAATTCCATACCCTTTAGGCCCACAGGTTCAACCCTGATTTGCCGGGCCAGTCCTCTCCCGATAGCTATTTCCTGTTTGTTTTTACCCACGATTATGGGACCTCCGGGAACTATTTCCCGACAGGAAATTATTTCTCCTTCGGTTATGCCAAAACGGATAGCCTGGGCCCGCATTCTTTCATCAGGTATGGACAGAACCCTCAGTTTCTGGCCCCTCCTGCTTTTGTCCAGAGTCATTTCCCCAACCCCCTTTTCCTCTCGGTCACGCCCCAAATATTGATAATTATTCTCAATGCTTGGCAGTGAAAAATTACGGATTTACCGTAAAGGATTGTCAATGATAACCATTTTCATTTATAATTTTAACCTTTTTTTTCATTGATGTCAACAGCGGTTAAATAAAATTCTTTCCAAAAGAAAAAATCCGACCCGGAAAGGTCAGGATTGTTGGAGGTAGTCTATAACCCTTTTGATAACAACCGCCAGCTCAGCCCTTGTCACTGTCTGCTCCGGGCGGAACGTTCCATCGGGATAACCTTGTAGGATCCCTAACTTGGTTAAGTACAAAATATCTTTTTCCGCCCAATGGCCCTTCACATCCGAGTAAGGGACCTCTTCCTCCGGAGGTGGTTGAAAATCTTTTCCCAGGTAGTTGAGAGTTCCGATGGCTATACCTGTAGCCAGCTTTTTCCTGATCCCATCCTCTCTCAGCAGTTGCTCCTGAAGCGGGTTGCTCATAAATCCCATCTCTACCAATATGGCCGGTGCCGCTGTTTCCCGCAAAATATAAAAATTGTTCACCCTTACTCCTCCGTCGGGCCAACCGGTAACCTTGACCAGATTTGCCTGCACCTGCTGGGCCAGTTTTTCCGCCTGTCCGCCCCGGGCCAAAATATGAGTGCTAAGATAGTTGGCTTCCGAATTGCTGGCACTGTTGACATGAAGGCTGATTACCAGGTCCACTTTCGCCTCGTTCAGCAATTTAACCCTTTCAGCCAAGCCAACGTATACATCAGTATTTCGAGTGAGCAGCGTTTCCACAGCATGGTTCCGCAGCAGGCGGTCCAGTTCCAGCGCCACTGACAGGTTAACTTCTTTTTCTTGTAAACCGAATTGCTTACCGACTGTTCCCAGATCCTTACCCCCGTGCCCTGGGTCAATACCGATTTTTACTGCCACCTTCTTCCCCCTCCTTTACCTGCTAACCATCATATGCACCACTGTCCGGAGGGGTGAAGAGTTTCCTGCTTTTAGCGTTCCCGGGTTTGATTGATCAGGTAGCGAATATCCCTGTCCACCAACAAGCGATATACCCGGCACATCTCCACAATACGGGAGGTGGTGCGTTCTCCCAGGTATTCCTCTAGTTCGGCCAGTTCCAGATTGCTGGTAATAACAGCGGGCAGTCGGTGATTCAAGCGGAAATTCAGTATGCTGTATATTTTGTTGCGGGTCCAGTCGGTATAATTATGGGCACCAAGGTCATCCAGGATCAAAACCTCTACCCGACGCGCCGCATCGATTAATTCCATTTCCCGGTAAGCGGAATCGGGCCGGTCATAGGTAGCTTTGATTTCATCTAAAAGGTCGGGAACCACAGTAAATAACACCTGATGCCCGTTTAGTATTAGCGAGTTGGCTATGGCGGCCGCCAGAAATGTTTTCCCCGAACCGGTAGGCCCGCACACAAATAGTCCACGACAGTGAGGGTTCACTTTAACTTCTTCCACAAAGCGCTTTGCCGCCTCAAAAGTCCTTACCGCTATGTCGCGGTAAGAAAGGCCAGTTACTTCCGTGTCCTTAAGAACAGGGGAATAAAAACGAAAATCAAACTTTTCGAAAGTGTACTCCCTCATCCTGCCGACCAGATTTGCATGTCGAAAGCGGTTGTTAATGGCCTTTTGCTTCATGCAGGAACAGCGGTGAGCTACTCCGTTCTCCAGATAAATCCCCTGACCCCGGCAGCGGGGACAGTTCTCACCGCTTGAAATCTCCCTTTTATGCTCCTTCTCGGAAGCCCTTTCGCCCGCCTGTATTACCCTGTTTATCACTCGCCCAACGTGCTGCATGGCTACCTCCTAGCTTAAATATATGTCTTTGAATTTTTCTTTCCGGGAACGGTTAACCTTAGCAGTACGCTGGCCGGAACCTTTTAAATTCTGGCGTTCGTAAAACTTCCGTTCATATTCGTTGATCTCCCTCACTGTGCGCAGATTCTTTTTCGCCCATTGTCGCAAAATGGAATCAATATAGTTAAAGTTAAGGATGCCCCTGAGGACAGCCCGTTTCAGTGCCTCTAAGACCAATTCGGGAGGAAACTTGTCCTCTTCCAGCCAAGCTACAATCTTTTCTCCCTCCATAGGAGATAGCAACCTGCCGAACTCCTTCTCGAAGGCCTGGTAAACCTCGCCCAGCCCTTCTAGGGTTTCACCGGCTCGCCGACTCTGAGTTGCCCGCTCACATGCCCATATTTCCGCCAGTTTCTCAAAAAGACCCCGAAAGGAATAGATTTCAACCGGTCTTTTTAAACTCTCATCGTCCTGCCTAACTACCTCCAAAACTTTCTTTTCAATCAGGTTGGCAATAAGCTCTTCAATCGTAGACTTGTCCGCCGCCATAAAAGCACTCAGCTTTTCCGGCGAGGGATAATATTCCTGCTCCATCTGTCGTAGTCTCCACATGTGGATAATTAACACCAATTCCATTTCAGTAATACCCAATTGGCTATAGCAACGCAACAACAGTTCCGGCAAAACTACGGAACCCGCGCTGTATAAATCCATAGCAAACTCAGCGGTAAAGTTAGGCTTATAGGCCTTCAACTTAACCATTCCTCTCTAGAACTTTCTTCCTTCTGACCAACATTATACCACCTGCGGTTGTTAATGAGTAGGTGGAGGTGCATCCCTTGTTTAAAAAAAATCAGTACGGTAGGACTGCCCCGCTCCTCATTGCTTCCCAAACACCTGTTTTGATATAATATTTTCGAAATTATTTGCTGAGAGCGGAGGTAGTTTGGTGGAAGTTTTAGCTTTGGTAGGACCAAGCGGAACCGGCAAAAGTCACCGGGCTCTCTGGATTGCCCACGAGTATGGCGTAGATCTCATTGTAGACGACGGGCTGCTTATTCACGGAAGCCGCATTCTGGCCGGCATCTCATCCAAACGCCAGCCGACCAAAATAGGGGCTATCCGTACCGCCCTCTTCTCGAAGGAAGAACACGCCGCGGAAGTATCCGCAAAAATAAAAGAGATGAACCCTAGCAAAGTGCTGGTGCTGGGTACTTCCCGGGAAATGGTTGATAAGATCGCCCAGCGATTGAATTTACCCAAGCCTTCTCAATATATATCTATTGAGGATGTCGCTTCCCCTAAAGAAATCGCCCGAGCCCGGTTAATCAGAAACAAGCTGGGCAAACATGTGGTACCTGCTCCTACCGTGGAGGTTAAACCCCGTTTTTCCGGAACCCTGATCGAACCTCTGCAGACCTTTTTCCGGCGCCGGCAACCGGAACCCCCTTCCCCCGAAAAAAAACTGTGGATCGAACAAACGGTTGTCCGACCGACCTTTAATTATCTCGGCCGTTTTTATATTGCCAACCACGTCCTCCACTCAATCATTTCTTACACGGCAGAACAGGTTCCGGGTATCACCCGAACCGGCAGAGTTCAAATTGAAAACCAACCTGAGGGTATTATAATCAACGCGGATTTACACGCCCTTTACGGCCCTCCGCTTCCTCCCGTCATGCGCAGGGCTCAGTGGGAAATTAAGAACAACGTGGAGTTTATTACCGCCCTTCACGTGCAGAAAGTAAATCTAACGGTAAGAACTCTGGAGGTTCGAGAAGAAGACACCTCTTCATGAACCGGTCATTGTCTCTTCCCCCAGGGCTTCCTCTGTGTAGCGGTTGGCAGGATTCCACAGGATCCATTCCTCGAGGCCGGCATCGTAAGTAGCTCTTATCTGCTCCCTTACCTCTTTCGGCCCGTACTTATGCCGGAGGCTAAAGTCCTGGAGCCACGGGCGTATCATCTTGCTATTATCTCCCAGTCGGTACACCGCATCCGATAAACTCTTATAGACTGTTCGATAGGGGCTCCGGTCCGGATCCACTAGCCCGTAACTACCCAGGGCATAATGGGAAGGATAAACCATGGGCGAGACATAATCCACCTCAGCGGCCACCAACTCCAGTTTCTGCCCGATACCCAAATCATCTTTAGCCGAACACGTCAGGCCGAAAACATCCGCTGAGAGAAACACGCCATAGGGGGCCAGTTTTTCCCTGGCATAGGCCAAAAATTCCCGGATCACTTCTTCCCTGGCCAGCCCATTATTATGACTGAAAACCATATTTTCCGTAGGCCCGTCGGAAGGGAACCGAACATAATCAAACTGAATTTCTCGAAAACCCATCTGAGCAACCTCGGCTGCTACCGACAGGTTGTAATCCCATACTTCACGGCTGTAAGGATCGACCCAAGCCATGCCCTTGTAATCTTTCCAGATACCGCCGTTGCGGCTCTTTACTGCCAGATCGGGCCTGGCCCTGGCCAACACCGGGTCTTTAAAGACTACGAGCCGCGCTATCGGATAAATACCTTTCTCCCGCAGTGTCTGCGCCAAGGCCGCTATATCCTTCACCTTCTTACTGGAAGATCCCACCCGCCTGACCGGTTCCAGGTCTGAATTATAAGTCAAATACCCGGTCGCGTCCTTAACGTCTATAACCATGGCGTTGAGTTCCGTCGTTTCCACCAAGTCAAGCAACTTCTGAAACCTCTCCGGTGTTCCTGCAGAATACCCGGAAACATAGATCCCCTTAACCTTTACTTTAACTTTATTATCTTCTTCTTCCTGTTTAAAATCAGGAGCGGTAACAGTTTCCCTCTGTATTAATTCCTGATAAACCCCGCCGTTCTCGGTTTCTGCTTTCTCCTCCTCATAAACTCCTGTTGAAACTGCCGGAACATCACCGCCGGGCAGGTCTGCCAAACCCTTGGCCGCCCCCAAAGTTACAAAAAGAAAAAAACCGATAATAACTCCCACTCCGACCAGTAATTTCGGTGCCATATAAATCATCTTCCCGTCTGTTCCTTGTTATTTTCCTTATTTCGACATGCTGGAACAAAAATCCTATCTGCATGTCCGGCAGGTAATTAAAAATCTTAACTCTTTCTATCAAATTGTACTGGTCAGAGCAACGGGATATGCTTTTATCCCTCATACCGGATATGCTACCAGGTCTGGTTGAAGGAGGTGTGGAGGCTTCCAAATCGGATTCTCACGGAAGCCCAGGAAAGCAGCTACTTTACCCGGAGTCAGGGTGCCGTAATCCTGCTCCGCACCTACAACCTCCGCTCCTCCCAGAGTAGCCATTTCCCAAATCTGCCGTGGAGTCAAGCCTGCTTCATGATAAAGAGCCATCTCCCGCCGGAAAGCTTCTCCGTGGCCGACTCCCACCGCACCGGCATCCGTCCCGATCCCCATTTTCACGCCTAAGGCAGCCGCCCGCCGAATGGTTTCCAACTGTTTTCGATACGTCTTTTCCACCACGTTTTTTACTACCGTTCCGGAAGACTCATCCGCTCTTTGTAGCGCAGCAAAAACAGGAATAACTGTAGGAACCCAGGCCGTCCCCCTTTCGGCCATCTCCTCCAAGGTATCCTCCTCCACGAAGTAACCATGTTCCACCGAGTGAACACCCGCCCTTACTGCCAACATCACTGCCTCCCTGCCGCTGGCATGGGCCATTACTTTCAGACCCCGCACCCGAGCTGCCTCCACCAGAAATTCCAGCTCCTCGCTGGTGAATTGTATCTTGCCCACCTCTCCGAAATTGCGAAAGCTGACAATCCCGGAAATTATCACCTTAACCTGCCCTACCTTAAGGTCGGCCAGCTGTTCGAGGGCATCTTCTATTTCTTTTACTCCCGAAACCGGTCGCCCTAAGAATGAACCGTATCCACCCATTTTACAAAGGGCGAAGCCCGTCGATACCGTCTCCGGACCTTCAACCATCCGGTCGGCCACCGCCGTCCGTGCCCGAAGCGCCACCCCGTACTTGTCACCGCCATCGCGTATCAAGACTACCCCGTGGTGAAGACATGTCTTGAGCCTTTTGCGAACTTCCACCGGTACCCTTTCTCCCCGTTCAACTACCCTCAATCCGTCCTTTTCGCCATCGAGACCCAGTCCCAAGTGAACATGACAGTCAACAAAACCGGGCGTCAGATAATAGGGAAGATAAAATTCTAATTCAGAATCGGCGGGGCCCATCCACCGGATGCGTCCACCCTCCACAGCCAGGCAGACATTTTCTTCAACCTGCCCGGTTCGTACATCTACGATTCCCCTGGCACCAATAAGATATTTGCGGTCTCGTTCCAGCTTCAGAAATACAGGTTTCTTCATTCCAAATCCCTCAACTGTTGCCCTATTGTTAGCTTAATCTTGCTCCTCCCGGTCGGAGCAGCCATAGTGAATTACTTCCACATCCTCCAGCGTAACCAGACCTTCTTTCACCATTTCTTTCACCACCGGCAAGAAAGACTGAATGTATTCAACATTGTCAACAATTTCCACTACTATCGGCAGATCGCTGGACAAAGCCAAAACCCTTGCCGTTTTTATCCGGCTGTTCCGTCCGAATCCTTCGATACACCGGATTACTGTAGCCCCCGCCATATTCATTTCCCGTGCTTTTAACACCAGAGCGTGGTACAGCGGCTGCCCCTTCCACTTATCCTGTTCCCCTATGAAAATCCGGAGCCGTTGAGCCGGGTTGGTCAATTTCATTTGACATACCTCCTATAATTGTTTCTTAACGAAGTACAAGGTAACTCCCGGGGCATAAAGCGCTCTTTAGAACAGCTTACTTGTAACATGACCGAGCCAAACCGCCAGTAAACCCATCAGCACACTGGCAACAATGTACAGCATCCCTTTCTGTATTTGTCCTTCCTGAATTAAGACCAGGGACTCGTTGCTGAAGGTGGAAAAGGTAGTGAACGCCCCCAGCATCCCTACTGCTACCAGAGTTCTGACATTGGCTGAAATCACCGATTTTTCAATGCTCAAACTGTAGAATAACCCCAGCAGAAAACAGCCGATAATATTTACGGCAAACGTTCCGTAAGGAAAATGGTCTCCCATCCGATTAAAAATCCAGGAAGAAAGGGAGAAACGGAATACAGCACCCAACGCACCTCCCAGTGCTACGAAAAAATAAGTCAGCATGCTCCTACCTCCTTAATTCCGACCTTTTAACCGCAAAATCATAAAAAATATAAGTAAAGCCCCTACCCTGCGGTAGGAGCCATCAGCAAGCGCGGTTTAGTCCTGAAGGGACAGGGCGAGCTCCATCGCCCACCAGTTATTATAAATCAGATCGATGTCTAAAACAATAGCTTTAAGCCAGCTTCTTTTTCACCTTCTCTTTGATTTCCTTAAGATCCGCTAGCAGCCGCCCGTATTCTTGACGAGCCACCCCTGCTTCTACCAGCCGCTGCAGTTCCTGCTGGAGCTCCCGGTATGCTTGCTCCCACGTTTCTTCCGCCGGACCAGCTTCAGGGAGCATACCGGGTAGTTCCACTACTTCTTTCCACTGGGGTACTGTCGCCTCTATTCCCAGTTCCTCCTTAATAAGTTGGGCCAGGGTAAGTGAGGATGCCTCCTCTCCGTGAGTAACGAAAATCTTTCGGGGAGGCTCCTTGAAAGAACGAACCCAATTTAGCAGAGCAGGCTGATCGGCATGGGCGGAAAAACCCTCGATACTTCGAATTTCCGCCCTGACGGCGATTTCTTCCCCGTGAATACGGACCTTTTTGGCCCCCTCCAGCAATCTTCTCCCCAGAGTCCCTTCGGCCTGGTATCCGATAAAGAGGACAGTACATTCCGGCCTCCACAGGTTATGCTTTAAGTGATGCTTGATACGCCCGGCATCGCACATGCCGCTGGCGGAAATAATAATAGCTCCCCCTTGAATAGAGTTAAGAGCTTTGGATTCTTCAGTAGTAAGGGCCATCCGCAGGCCCGGGAGATACAGAGGGCACTGTCCGCCCAGCGTAGTTTTTAGTTGTCGCGCTTCCTGGTCGTAATATTCAGGATATTTGCAGAATATTTCGGTAGCCGCAATGGCCAGCGGGCTGTCTATATAGACATGCTGCGGTTTGATTACTCCCCGGTGAATTAACAAATTCAAGTCCAGAAGCAGGTCCTGCGTTCTTTCCACCGCGAAGGCGGGAATAATGAGATTGCCTCCCCGGTTGAAGGTATCCTCGATGGTCCGGACCAATTCCTCCAACTTGTCCTCGTTACTCTGGTGTATTCTGCTCCCGTAGGTAGACTCCATAACCACGTAGTCTGCCATCTCTATACTGGTAGGATCATTAATAATCGGCTGGTTATAGTTCCCTATGTCACCGGAGAAGACCAGCTTCAGTTCCTCCGAACTATTCCTTATCCAGACTTCAACCATGGCCGAACCCAGAATATGTCCCGCATCTCGAAAACGCACCTGAACCTCTTCCGAAACGGTTACCATCTCATCGTAATTGACCGGGCGGAAAAGAGTTTGAACCTCTTGCGCCTCCCTAACCGTGTAAATCGGATTCAACAAGGAATGGCCGGCCCTTCTGCGCTTCCGGTTTTTTCTCTCCACTTCCATCTCTTGAATGTGGGCACTGTCGGGCAGAAGAATAGAACACAAGTCAACTGTTGCCCCGGTCGCCAGGATGGAACCGCTGAAGCCGTGCTTATAAAGTTTGGGAATAAGCCCGCTGTGGTCGATATGGGCATGGGTCAACAGGACAAAGTCGATTTCCTTTGGTTCAAAAGGAAAATCCCCGTAATTACGCTCCTTTATTTCTTTACCACCCTGAAACAGCCCGCAGTCTACAAGGAATTTACTTCTCCCCGTATCTACCAGATAGCATGAGCCGGTAACAGTTCGGGCAGCTCCCAGAAATTGCAGCTTAATCATTCGTCTCCTCTCCTACCTGAACTCGACACTTCTTTGAAGATTTCGGGATAAACTTCTACAAATGCAGATCTTTTTCCTGCTCCGAAACCATTCTATTTATACCCGGTGAAACCGGCGGAGAAATCTTTCCATGCGGTCCAGAGCTTCTGAAATTTCCTGGATCGAAGCCGCATAAGAAATGCGGATATGTCCTTCCCCGCTCTCTCCAAACGCGTTTCCGGGAACCACCGCTACCTGTTCCTCCCTTAAAAGCCTTTCGCAAAACTCTTCCGAACTCAGACCAGTAGAACGGATAGAAGGAAACACATAAAAAGCCCCTTTGGGTTCGAAACAATCTAGTCCCATTTCCCGGAGACGGCTCACCACCAGCCTTCGCCGCTGGTCGTACTGTTCTACCATTTTCTTCACTTCCTCAAAACCGTTCCGTAAAGCTTCCAGAGCCGCCATCTGTCCCGTAACCGGAGCGCAGAGGATAGTATACTGGTGAATCTTTACCATGGCTCCGATAAGTTCCCTGTTGCCCGCTACATACCCTATCCGCCAGCCGGTCATGGCGAAGGCTTTGGAGAAACCATTGATCAAAAGGGTACGCTCCTGCATACCCGGTAACGAGGCAAAGCAGGTATGAGCTCCGTTGTAAGTCAGTTCACTGTAAATTTCATCAGATATCACCAATAAATTGTGTCTTTCTACCACTTGGGCTATCTTCAACAGTTCCTCCCGGTTCATAGTGGCTCCGGTAGGATTATTGGGATAGGATATAATAAGAACTTTAGTCTTGGGGGTAATTTTCTCCTCCAATTGTTCCGGACGCAGCTTAAACTGATCCTCCGCCAGAGTACGCACCATTACCGGCTTACCCCCGGCCAGGACGGCACACGGTTTATAGGATACATAGCAGGGCTCTGGAATAAGCACTTCGTCCCCGGGCGAAAGTACCGCCCTCAGCGCCAGATCAACAGCTTCGCTGGCCCCAATAGTAACCAGGACCTGATCCTCCGGAGAGTAGACTACTCCATAGCGTCTCGCCAAATAAGAACTTATTTCCTGTCGCAATTCCACCAGGCCCCGGTTGGAAGTATACATGGTGTATCCCCGCTTCAGGGCATCAAAGCATGCCTCCCTGATACTCCAGGGTGTTACAAAATCCGGCTCTCCCACTCCCAGAGAAATGACTCCTTCCGTCCCCATCACTAAATCAAAAAACTTGCGAATTCCGGAAGGTGGTATCTCTTTTAAAACCGGGGAAATAAATTCCGCAGCATTAATGCTCACGGACTGACCACCTGCCTGCGGTCTTCTTCCTTATCTTCAAAAACTATCCCGGCCTGCTTATACTTTTTCAGTACAAAATGAGTCATAGTGCTTTGAACGTTTTCCAGTGTGGCCAGCTTTTCCGCTACAAAACGGGCCACCTCTTTCAGAGTTTTGCCTTCTATCACCACCGAAAGATCATAGCCTCCGGACATCAAGTAGACCGACTTCACTTCAGGAAACCGGTAAATCCTTTCGGCAACTTCATCGAACCCTACGTCCCTTTGGGGGACAACCTTAACATCAATCATGGCGGTCACGGAATCTTCTCCGGCCTTTTCCCAGTTGATCAGGGTATTGTATCCCAAGATGATCTTTTCTTTCTCCATTTCTTCAATCAGCCTGATAACTTCTTTTTCCTCTACATTGAGCATCAGGGCAATTTCCCGGGTACTCGCCCGGCTATTTCTTTCCAGAATTTCAAGGATCTTTTTCCGCAATTCATTCATCTTGCTCTCCTCCTTTTGCCGATAATAAAAAACTCTCCCGTCTCAAGGGACGGGAGAGTTACCCGCGGTACCACCCTAGTTGGCTGTTCAGCCCTCCTCTACAGGCAAGGATTACCTCATTCCCTGCCTGCCATCACTATAACGGGACAACCCGACCCAGCTTACTACCAGATTAAAGAATCCGGCTTCAGCCAGGCAACTCCGGGGCGGCCTTCAGTGGTATCTCCTGACCGGGCTCGCACCCTCCCCGGCTCGCTGACAGGATCCGCCACTTACTCTTCCCCTTCCTCGCTTTAGGCAGTATAAGTTTGTGTTATTTTATCACCGGAACAATTCTGTTGTCAATAACTATTTTAGCCGTCATCATGACGATATCTCCGGTTGCCCGATTTGTCTTATCCTAATCCGGCCTTTTACTCCCTATGTTTTCCTAGAGCGGATTTAACTTCCGGCCACGACCACCGTTGCCGGCGCATCCTTCCGCCAGGGCGAAGTGTCAAAACCACCGAAAAACCGCAGGTCCTTAAAACCGGCCTCCAGAAGCCACCGCTCCAATTCTTCTCTTTTCGTAGGTCGCAGAGTCGTCCGCTGCCGTATTTCCTCTCTACCGCCTTCCGCCTGGGATACCTGAAGCACCGTTTCAAAATCAAGCAAACCGTCCCGGCGAAAACGGTAATAGCGTTCAAAGACCAACCCTTTCTGCTCATTGATAATGCTCGGCAACTGCGTCACCCGTTTCTCCATGATCCAGTCGTAATTAACAATCTGGAGAATAAAAACGCCTCCCCTGTGGAGAATGCGTTTGATACCTTGTAAAACTCCTGCTATTTCTCCCTCCTGCAGCAGGTGTACCAGGGAATTCCCCAAACAGGTTACCCCATCGAAACTCTGCCCTAAGGACGCTAGGTCCCGCATGTCACCGACGCGAAAGTCAACCGACATTCCTTCCACAACGGACCGCTCTTTCGCCTGGGCAATCATGTCTTCCTCCACATCCAACCCGGTAACCTCCAACCCCCAGCGAGCAAACTCCCGGGCATAGGCACCCGAACCACAGGCCACATCCAGAACAGAATGCACTTGAAACTCGTGGAAACGCTCCCGTAAAAAGCGCAGGGTAACCGGACGAGGGGGAAAAATATCGTCAAAATAACGACTTAATGAAGTATAAAAGCTCAATTTAACGTTCCCTCCCTGATCATAACTGCAAAGCTCTTCAAAATTGGCGCTAAATCTCTCCTCGTCAAAGTTCTGGTTCTGGCGGTCTTGTTCTTTTTTTGGTATGCTATAATCATCACCTTATTCAAGTTTACCGGGAGTGATCTGATTTGTCAAAAATTGAAGATTGGGGAATACACAAGGTAACTCTACCTCTACCCTTCGAGTTGGATCACATTAATTGTTACGCTCTTAAGGGCAATGCAGGCTGGTCTATTGTAGATTGCGGCGTGAATATTGTAGCTTCCAAAAACCACTGGTTAGATTTTATGCGAACGAATAATATTAGGCCCGAAGACATAAAAGCCATATATGTTACCCATTATCATCCCGATCATTATGGAGCGGCCGGCTGGCTGCAAAAGATTTCCGGTGCTCCTATTTACATGAGCTCGCCAGAAGCCAGGGCAGTAGAAATCTTTCAAAAAGAGAAATCCCGTTTTATAGAAGCTCTAAACATCCTTTATCAGACTAATGGTATGCCCACTATCTTACTCGATACCTTCTGTAAAAGCCTCAACGAAATGGGTTCTTTGGTAGAACCTGTGGCCAAGATTAGTATCATAAATTCAAACGAAAAAGTTAAAATCGGCAACTTATATTTTCAGATTATTAATACACCTGGTCATGCTGACGGCCACCTCTGTTTTTATAATGAACAGTTTGGAATCCTAATATCAGGAGATCAATTACTTCCAGAAATTTCCCCGAACATCAGCCTTTGGCCTGGCAGGGACCCAAACCCTCTGGGGAGTTTCTTGCAGTCTCTCCAGCAGCTTCGACAACTGCCTATTAAATTGGTACTGCCGGCCCACGGCCAACCTTTCCGTGATCCCGTAAAGCGGATCGATCAAATCGAAGGCCACCACCGGGAGAGACTGAAACAAATGAGGCAAATTGCCGCCCAAGGGGCTACTGCTTATGAAATAGTGAGGGAAACTTTCAATACCGACCTTTCTCCTCTGGAAATGAGACTCGCCATGGGTGAAGTACTGGCTCACCTCGCCTATCTGGTCCACAAGGGGGAGCTCAAGGTCAAAAATGAAAAGGGAGTCAACGTTTATCATGCTGTAGACTAGGCTTAAATAGTCAGAGTGGTCCACAGGGCGTAACTTTTATCCTCCTCCAGTGGGAAGTTAGGGAATAAAACTTGGATTGCAACAAGGAAACAGGGCCTGTGGCAACAAATTTGTCCAGGAAGAGTTAAAAAAGGAAACTTACAAAAAATATACAAACGGAGGGGCTGGTTATGTACAAAGTACTTGCAGGAATGAAAGTTTTGGACTTGACGAGGCTCCTGCCCGGGCCCTACGCAACGCTTATTCTGGCCGACCTGGGAGCAGAAGTTCTGAAAGTGGAAGACATGGGAGCAGGAGATTACATGCGGGAATTGGGCCCCAAGGCGGGTAAGGAAAGCGTCTGGTTTCATGCCCTCAACAGGAACAAAAAATCAATTCGTATTGACCTTAAACAGGATAAAGGTAGGGAAATTTTTCTGCAACTGGTAAAAGAGGCCGACGTCCTGATCGAGAGCTTCCGCCCGGGAGTGATGAATAAATTAGGCCTCGGGTTCCCGGAGTTGATTAAGGAAAACCCCCGGCTTGTCTACTGCTCTCTCTCCGGGTACGGGCAAACCGGTCCCCACAGCAGGCGACCGGGGCATGACATAAACTATATTTCTCTTGCCGGTGTAACCGGACTTACCGGTCCCAAAGAAGGTCCTCCCGTTTTACCGGCCGTCCAGGTAGCCGACCTCAGCAGTGCCATGATGGCCGCAACCGGTATACTCGCCGCCTACATCAGGGCCCTCCAGACCGGCTCCGGTTCTTATTTGGATATCGGCATGATGGACTGCGTATTGTCCTGGATGACCCTGTACCTAACCCAGTACCTTTGCGGTGCAGGTAAACCCCGGCGAGGGGAAGAAGATTTGAACGGCGGGCCTGTTTGTTACAATATTTACACCACTAAAGACGGTGCTTACGTTAGCATGGGAAACCTGGAAACTAAATTTTGGGAGGCCTTTTGCCAGGCGGCCGGGCGCCCAGACTTCCTTCCCCTTCAGTTCAAGAGAGATGAAGAATCAAAACAAAAGGTCCAGGAATTTTTCTCCCAAAAAACTCTAGAGGAAATAAAATCCCTTTTCGAGCAGATTGATGTCTGCATCGAACCGGTCTTGGAAATTGACCAAGTGATCGAATACCCTCAAGTAAAGGCCAGGAACTCTTTTGCCCAAGTTATAACGAAAGAGGGAGACCGGATTATTTCCGTAGGCTTACCGCTGAAGTTTCCGGAACTACAACCGGATCCCGACCGTCCGGCTCCGCCTCCGGGCGAACATACCCGGGAAATCCTCTCGGCACTGGGGTACGATGAGGAGGAAATTAAACAGTTGTTTTCCTCAAAGGTGGTAGGGTGAACTACTTCACTTCGTTCAGGACGGGGACTTCCCGGCGGGAGAGTTAAAAAAACTGGACGGCCCTTCTAACAATTCTCTCCAGGGCCTTCGGGTTGGTAACCGCTTTTGGAGGAATCCTGAGCAGGCGGATTCCCCGGTGCCGGTAACGGAGAGTTTCCCTTTCTTCTCCGCTATTGCCGTTGGTTACCAGCAAGGCCAGGCGCTCTTCCGGCAGGTAGTAATCCATTTCCAGGGTGCCCTTGCGGTACCCCTTGATAATTCTGCTGTGGGGAAAGATCAGTCGCAAAAACTCCGGTAGAGGGTCCGGTTCCGTTTCCTCTGCCTTTTCCCTCTCAATTTCTCCCTTCTGCCTTATCTCCGTAACTGGTAGATCTTCTTCACCGCGACCGTCACTTTCTTCAGCAGTGGTTCGGAAGAGTTTGGCTCCCCTTTCGATTACCTCCCGAAGATCTCGCCGGAATTGCTTAAAATCACGGAAACCTTCGAAGTTCCCTGCCCTCTGCAGAATCAACTGTTCCAAAAGGCTTTCCAGGTGTTCTTCCCTTCCCTCCAGCAACACGACCGCCTTTTCTGCCAGCTTGGCCATTTGCTCTACCATTTTCTCTTGCCGGGCTTCCCGTACTACCCCCGTCAGCATTCCCAGGGAAATGATACCCTGGATTATATCATCAGCTAAGCCAATGATTTCCCTCTCCCTTTTCCTGTCCACATGCACTCTTGTTTCAC
>NZ_BDGJ01000035.1:0-41703 GCF_002207765.1 Calderihabitans maritimus | reverse complement strand
AAAAAAAAGCCCCGCCAGTAGGGCGCAGGGCATGTTCAGGAAACTTTCGGTCTCGGGAGAAGCCCGGCTTTTTCCACAATAGTTGGGATTATCTCTTCCCAGTTGACGGCCATGATATGGACGCCGGCCACCCCTTCAATCTTTTGCAGGTGCTTGATCTGCTCCACACAAATTTCCACACCTTCGGCCTTGGGATCCTCTGCCTTCTCCATGCGCTCAATGATTTCGTCCGGTACAATCATCCCGGAAACGTATTTTTGCATGTATTTGGCCGCCTTGGGCGACTTCAAAGGCATCAAACCGGCTATAATGTAAGCCCGCTTGTGAAGTCCTCTCTCCCTGACCATTTCCATCCAGCGTTCAAAACGTTCCATCTCGAAGATGCACTGGGTCTGGATAAAGTCAGCTCCGGCATTGATTTTCTTCTCCAGGCGCAATACGCGATACTCGAAAGGATCCCCGAAAGGATTGGCTACGGCACCGATAAAGAAGCGGGGCTCGTCTTTCTTGATTTCCTCGCCGCAGATAAACTTCTTCTCGTCCCGCATGTCCTTTACGGCCTTGACCAGCTGGATGGAGTCAATGTCGTGCACGTTCTTGCTACTGGGGTGATTGCCAAAAGACTGGTGGTCTCCCGACAGGCACAGGACGTTCCGGATACCCAGACTGTATGCGCCGAGCAGATCGCTCTGCAGTCCGATCCGGTTCCGGTCCCTAACGGTCATCTGGATAATAGGCTCGCCTCCGGCCCGCAGCACGTGAACACCGGCAGCTATACTGGAAAGGCGGACGATAGCGGTCTGGTTGTCCGTCAGGTTCATAGCGTCCACATAGTCTTTCAGCATTTGCGCATGATGATATACAACTTCACCGTTGGCACTTTTAGGCGGACCGATTTCCCCGCTGACTACGAATTCTCCTTGGCTCAAGAGCTTTTCCAGTTTGCTTTCCGTTTTCATGAAATCATCACGTCCTCCCTAACAACCTTCCTGGGACCGCCATCCCGGGATTTCGACCAGTCTTTGACCGGTTCAATTTCCAACAGGACATCCAGCTTGCCGAGGGACTTCATCCGGTCGTAAATCAACTGCCAGGCACAGTCAATGTCCTTGCCGACCTCACACTTGCCGTTCTGGGAACCACCGCAGGGACCGTTTAAAATACTCTTGGAGCAGCGAATGATAGGACAGATACCTCCCGTCTTGTACAGGATACATTCGCCGCAAAGGCCGCAACGTTCTTCCCAGACGCCGTGTTCAATAGCGCCACCGGCAAATTTCGTATTGAGGGCGGGTACAACCCACTTGGGGAAGCGCTCGGCTATAAACTGGACACCGACACCGCACGCCATGGACAGTATGAGGTCTATATCATCGGTAATGTGTTTCTCCAACATGTCCATATATTCCGGGTCACACTGGCGGGGCAGGGTCACCTCTACCGTCTCCAGCGGTTTTTGTTCCTTCTTCCGCAACATCCTGAGAGCGGAAGCCAGGATGCCGACTTCTTTTTCCCCTCCCGCCAGGCAGACCGTAACGCAACCGCCACATCCTACGACCAGGATTTTGTTGGCTCCTTCTATCAACTTGGCAATCTCGGCAATGGGTTTACTTTCGGCAACAATCATCTTGTCATGTCACCCACTTTCTCATCGTCTTCTTTGCCGGTAGCCGCTTCTCTGCGACCGGCATAATTTTGGTTAAGGGGACTGGGCCCCAGCTTTTTAATTTTCTCGGTCATTTCCTGGGCAATTTCGGCAAAGCGGGGTCCCATGGATCCAGACAGGTTGAAAAACTCAACCCTTTCACCGCCGATGCCTATTTCATCCAAGAGTTTCTTTAACCCTTTAATACGCCGCTTGGACATAATGTTGCCCCTCAGAAAATGGCAGTCACCTTCTAGACAGCCGGCCACATAGACCCCGTCGGCTCCTTGCTCAAAGGCTTCCAGGATGACCCTCACATCCGCCTTGCCTGAGCAGGGCAGTTCGATCAGACGAATGTTGGGCGGGTACTGGAGACGCATAGAACCGGCCAGGTCCGCAGCCGAGTAAGCGCAGTAATAGCAGCAGAAAGCCACAATTTTCGGTTCAAACTCGCTCATTTAACGCACCTCCCCAAATAACCCCGCCACTTTAGCCAGGAGCTGCTCGTCCTTGTAGTGTTGCAACTGAATGGCTTTGGCCGGGCATTCAGCGGCACAGGTACCGCATCCCTGGCACTGGACGGCATTTATTTCCGCCACAAATCTCTCATTAATTCTGGGTACGTTGTAGGGACACGCCCTTACACAGGTCAGACAGGCAGCGCACTTCTCCTCATCAACGGTAGCCACTACACCACCCACCATAAGATTTTCTTTGGAAAGAATGGTACATGCTCTGGCCACTGCTCCCTGAGCCTGGTATATTGCCTCGGATACGAACTTCGGTGAATGAGCGGCTCCGCAGAGGAATATTCCTGCCGACGGAAAATCAATGGGCCCCAGCTTGGCGTGAGTCTCTACGAAGAACTGATCTTCGTTCAGAGTCAGTTTTAGCATGCTGGCCAGGGACTGAATACCATCCGGAGCCACCGTGGCGGTAGCTAATACCACCTGATCCGGCCACAGGACAATGTTGGACCCGGCCGCCTCGTCAAAGATTTCTAATTCCAGAACCCCTACGTTCCGCTGGCGGAGTTCGGGCTTGCGCTCCGGATCATAATGGATGAACACAACCCCTTTCTCCCGAGCTTCCTTGTAATACTCTTCCATGAACCCGTAAGTCCGGATGTCACGGTAAAGGATATAAACCTGGGTGTTGGGACTTAGTTCCTTAATCTTCAGGGCATTCTTTATGGACTGAGCGCAACAGGTCCGGCTGCAGTATTTTCTTTCCTCATCCCGGGACCCTACGCACTGGATCATTACCACCTGCTTGATTTTTTCTCCCTGCCATTGCCCGGATGCCAGTTGTTGCTCCAGCTGAGTATTGGTGATTACCCGTTCGTCCTGGCCCATCAGGTACTCGTCCGGAATGTACTCCTGAGCGCCCGTGGCAATGATTACTACGCCATGCTCCAGCTTGATGGTCTTCCGCACATGTTCTCGCTCAGGTGTCGCCTGGGAGATAGTGGTAACAAAGTGTCCCTGGTGGCCGCCGAAATCTTCCAGACGAGCATTGCAGTACACCGTAATCATATCATTTGCTTCCACCTTAGCAATCGTTTCCTTCAAAAATTGCTGCAGGTCCTGGCCGTCAATGCTGTACCGGAGGTTCCGCAAATATCCGCCCAGTTCCGGTTCCTTCTCCACCAGGTAAGAAGCAAACCCTTGTTCCGCCATGGAAAGCGCCGCCGTCATTCCGGCAATCCCGCCTCCCACAATCAGCGCCTTGGGAACTACCGGAACCGGATGCAGGTGCAGAGGTTCATGACCTCTAACCTTGGCTACGGCAGCCCGTACCAGGTCTTTAGCCTTTTCCGTAGCCTTATCGGGTGTTTCCCGGTGTACCCAGGAACACTGGTCCCGGATGTTGGCCATCTCGAAGAGAAACTGGTTGAGCCCCGCCTCCCGGCAGGCTTCCCGGAACAGAGGCTGGTGGGTCCTGATGGTACAGGAAGCCACCACTACCCGGTTCAAGTTCTGTTCCTCCACTACCTCTTTGATCTTCTTCAAAGTATCCTGAGAACAGGTATAGAGATTTTCTTCCGCGTGAACTACGCCGGGAAGAGTTTTAGCAAACTCTACCACCTGCGGTACATCTACAATCGCTCCAATGTTTATGCCGCAGTGACAGACAAATACTCCTATCCGCGGTTCCTCCCGGCTTACATCTTTCTCCGCGGGATATTCCTTATGCCGCTGTAACTGGCCCCTGGCTTCTGCCAGCATGCCGCTTGCCGTAGCCGCAGCGGCACTGGCATTCATGACCGTCTCCGGAATATCTCGCGGTCCCTGGAAGGCTCCCGCCACATAAATGCCTTCCCGGCTGGATTCGGTCGGATTAAGGCTGTTGGTTTCCGCAAACCCATATTTATTCAGTCGGATACCAAGAGCATCGGCCAATTCCTGGGCCGACTTGGGCGGACGTACTCCGACCGCCAGGACTACCAGGTCAAACTCTTCCGTAACCACTTCCCCGTCCTTCAGGTACTGAATAAACAGGTTCTTGGTATGGGGATCCTCTTTGACGGAAGAAATCATGGTACGTACATAGCGTACTCCCGCCGCCTTGGCCGAGTCTACATATTTATCAAAGTTTTTCCCATAAGAGCGCATATCCAGGTAGAAGATAGTCGGTTCAATATTGCTGTCATGTTCCCGGGCAATAATTGCTTCTTTCGTTGAGTACATGCAGCAGATAGATGAACAATACTCGCTGCCATCGCGGGCACAATCCCGTGAACCGACGCACTGGATAAAGGCCACCCTAACCGGCGGTTTCCCGTCCGACGGCCGCTCCACATGCCCTTTGGTAGGACCGGTAGAACTCAGCAATCGCTCAAATTCCATGCTGGTCAAGACGTTTTCGTAAACGCCATAGCCAAATTCACCGGTCAGACGGGCATCGAACAGGTCATAGCCGGGAGCGGCAATGATGGCTCCGACCTTAATCTCCTCCGTTGTTTCCGTCTGCCAGTGCTGAACCGCCTTCTTCTTGCATACCGCCTCACACTGAAGACACTCGGAACAGATCCCGCAGTTCAGACACCGCTGGGCCTCTTCTATGGCCATTTCTTCCGTAAAGCCCAGGTATACTTCTCGGAAGTCCTTTGTTCTTTCTGACGGGTCGGCCATTGGCTGAACCACCCGTCTCCCGCTCCGGTAAACCGTCTTATCCGGGGGAGTGAGTTTAGCCGGTTTCGAACGCTCCCGGCCGGCTTTTATATCTTCACCGTTCAGGTAACGGTGAATAGATTCCGCGGCTTCATGGGCGCTGGCCACTGCTTCCACCACCGAAGCCGGTCCGCTGACGATGTCGCCGCAGGCAAAGACGCCCTCCGCCCCAGTAGCCATGGTCACGGGATCTACCACAATAGTACCCTGGCGGGTAATCTCTATTCCGCCGTCCTGGGGCAGAAAAGAAAGGTCTGATGCCTGGCCAATGGCTACTATGACCATATCGGCATCAAAGGTTTTCTCCGACCCCTCTACAAACTGGGGATTAAACCGGCCTTCTGCATCAAATACCGCACTGCACTGAATCAGTTCGACCCCGGTTACCCTCTTCCCGTCTCCCAGGAAACGCTTGGGACCCCAAGAAGGATGAACTTGCACTCCTTCTTCAATAGCTTCCTCGATTTCCCATTCATGGGCCGGCATTTCCTCGCGGGATTCCAGGCAGGCAAGATGAACTTCCTCGGCCCCCAGTCTCAAAGCAGTCCGGGCCGCGTCGATAGCGACGTTTCCACCTCCGATAATTAACACCCTCCTGCCTACCGGAGGTTTTTCACCCAAGGCAGCCTGGCGCAGGAAATCCAGGGCTCCGACTATTCCCTCTTGGTCGGATCCCTCGATCTTCAACAGGCGGCTTTTTTGGGTTCCCACCGCAATCAAAATGGCCCGGTATCCCTGCTTTTTGAGCTCGTCAAAGCTAATGTCCTTGCCAATATGCGTATTTCCGCGGAACTCAATTCCCGCTCCCAGAATCCATGCCGTCTCCCTTTTCACAACCTCTTCCGGTAATCGGTAACGCGGTATGCCGGCGCGTAGCATTCCCCCCGGTTCCGGCAGGGCGTCAAAAACGGTTACCTGATAACCCTTTAAGGACAAATCCAGAGCCGCCGTCAGTCCGGCCGGGCCGGCTCCTATCACCGCTATCTTCTCCGAGCGTTTCTCCTCCGGCTGGGGCGAAGCTGCCGTTTCCTCCGTCCAACCGTAGTCAAAGGCCGCTCTCTTCAGATAGGCAATAGCGATAGGATCGTCCAATTCAGCCCGGTTACACTCGGTTTCGCAAGGATGATGACAGATGCGGCCACATATACCAGCAAAGGGCATCCGGCGCCGCACTACCTCCAGGGCTTCTTTGAATTTCCCCTGCGAAATTAACGCTACATAACCCTGGGCATTGGTTCCCGCCGGACAGGTGGAACGGCAGGGAGGAGTACCCCGCTTCTCAATCATATACTTGTTGGGTACCGCCTGAGGGAACAGCTTGTACACCGCCTTCCGGTTGTCCATCTCCTGGTTGAACTCATTCTTGACCTGGACCGGGCATGCCTGCTCGCAGTCCCCACAAGCCGTACACTCTTCAATATCGATATACCGGGGAAACTTTCTAACGGTAACCGTGAAGTTGCCTTTCTCCCCTTCCACCTTCTCCACCCTGGAACAGGTGTAAAGATCAATGTTCGGGTGGCTCAAAGTATCAGTCATTTTGGGACCCAAGAGGCACATGGCGCACTCATTGGTCGGAAAAGTTTTATCCAGTTGAGTCATCTTGCCACCAATAGAAGGCTGGTCGGTCACCAGGTGCACCAGGTAGCCGGCGTTGGCCAGATCCAGAGCCGATTGCATTCCGGCAATACCACTACCGACAACCAGCACCGAACCGGTAATTTCGCTTTTCCTCCGATTCACTCTCCATCACTACCTTTTCTCAGGATTAATCTTGACCTGCTCCCTAAGAAGCAGGCAGCAAGTCCAAAGACTTCAACAACGGTGCAGGATCAATCAGGTGTTTCCGGAACCACTGTTCCGATCCCGGCAGTCCCAGAGCCAAGCCCAGGACTTCCGTGATGTACAGTACGGGAAGAGTACTGCCTCCCGGGCCTCCTCCGGCTTCATGCTGCCGGGTATCCAGGTTCGCCTGACACAAGGGACATGCACAAACAATGGCTTCCGCCCCTGCATAACGTGCCGCTTCCACAATAGTTTGGGTCAGCTTGATGACCAGTTCCGGTTGAGAAATCGATAAACTGCCTCCGCAGCAATCCGTCTTGTAAGACCAGCGAACACTGTCCGCTCCGACCTTCTCAATCAAAAGGTCCAGCTTACAGGGCTGTTCCGGGTTCTCTTCAAAAGATACAACCTTGGGAGGACGCGTTAGCAGACATCCGTAATATGCTGCCAGTTTTAAGCCCTCCAGCGGTTTTTTAATCTTGCTTTCCAGTTTTTTCAGAACTTCTGGTTCCGTCAGTACATCTACAATATGCCGGACCGCTATTTCCCCGCGGTATCTCGAACCCATAACCGCCTCAATTTCAGCGTTCAAACTCTCTCCTTTTTCCCCGCCAAAGCGGACATGGTGATCAGCGTTCCGCAACAGGTTATAACAGGCCGCACAGGGAACCACTACATCGTTTCCCTGCCTTTCCGCCAAAACCAAGTTCCGCAAAGGGAGAGCATGGGACAAGAATTCATTGGTAGAGTGAGCCGACGTCGCCCCACAGCAGTTCCAATCATTAAGTTCCTCCAACTCGATATCCAAGGCGCGGAAAACGGCCTGGTTGGAAAGGTTATACTCCTCTGCTGTTGAGTGTAAAGAACACCCCGGATAATAAGTAAACTTCATTGGCTCTTCTCCTTTGCTCTTTGGAAAATCTGTTTAATCTCCCTGAGCTGCCGTACCTTTTCCGGCAGCAGTTTCAATTTACGTCGTTTGATAAATTCTATCCCCAGTGACATATCCTGAGTGTAAGTTTTGGTTTTCAGCTTGTAGCGGGCAAGCATCCCCGCTTCATGAACCCGTCCGTAACGCTCCACTGAGGATACAAAAGCGTCGTGGAAGGCGGCCACCTTGCCTTCCGCCGCTCCGGCGGACTCTTTTAAGGCCATAGCCTTCAAAGTGTCGTTCAGGGCAGAGATATCTATACCGTTGGGACAGCGGGACTTACAGGTCTTACAGCAGGCACAGATCCAGATGCTCTTGCTCTTCAGCAACGGCTCCTTCAATCCCAACTGTACATAACGTACAATTTGGTGGGCAAAGAGGTCAAAGGCAAAGCTCATAGGACAGCCCCCGGTACATTTCTTGCACTGGTAACACCGGCCGACCGGCTGTCCCGATTTTGCCTCCACTTCCTTTACCAGCTCGAAGGAGGGCAAAACTTTCGCTTCCTGATTTTCCAAACCGACTCCCCCCTTACCATAATACTTGACTGGGGCCAGGTATACTTAAACCTGCCCCAGCCTGATTTCACCTAGCGGGTCTTAAACATTTTCACATATGAATCGCAATAAATATTTTGATTCAGGAGAATTTCCCCGGCTGCCGCCACCTTGATGAGTTCTTCGTCATTGGCATCGGCGATGGCAGCATCCAAACCGCAGGCCATGGCCATGGCCAGGTAGGTACGGTTAATCAAGGACCGATCCTGGCAGTTTTGGGAAACGTTGCTGAGACCGAGTACGGTTTTGGGAGCCGGGTTGGCCAGCATCTTAATCTGCCGCAACGTCTCCAGAACTTCCGGCCCGTGATCCTGAGCCACGTTGGCCGGCAGAATCAACGGGTCAATATACAGGTCCTCCATGGGAAGCCCGAATTCATCTGCCGCCGCCACCAGCTCCATGGCAAAAGCAAGACGGCTCTCAGAATCTTTGGGTATCCCTTTCTTGTCCATAGTCAAGCCGATAAGCTTGGCTCCGTATTTGACCGCCATGGGAAAGGCAATCTCTATCTTTTCCCTTTCCGCCGTGGTGGAGTTGATAATGGCCGGACGCTTGCACAGTTTCAGACCTTCTTCAATGGCCTTGAAGTCGGTGGAGTCCAGACACAGCGGGAGGTCGCTGACTTCTTGCACCACTTCGACCAGCCATTTCATGGCTTCTACCCGGTCGGCAGCCCCCGGACCTACGTTAATGTCCAGCGCCCTGGCTCCTCCTTCTTCCTGCTTTCTAGCCCACTCCTGTACCGGCTTCGGGTCTTTGTTCTGAATGGCTTCCTTAATATCCTTAAACATACCGTTAATCCGCTCACCAATAATTAACATTTTCTATACCCCCCGGGTTATTGAATTTTTCTTATTCATAACTGTTGGACCGCATTAACTGGTCAATAGTCCGCTTGGTCAGTTCCACGGCCTTCGGGTGCCGCATCAGGAGAATATGGGCTCCCGCCTGAAGCAGCGCACTGGCCGTAACGGCTTCCCACAAGATACCTCTATCTTCCTCTTTACCCCACTCGGGGAAATCTTGCTCCGAAGCGTTGGCTTCTTTGGTCCTCCACGCTTCATAACCAACGGTACAGAGGATTGGCATGGAGAGCATCTTGTCTCCCTGCAGTGCGCCCAAACGGGCCCGCTCCATAATCGAGTAGGCATACTCAATTCCGTAACCCAGCCCGCCAATAGAGGGGTCAATAACGATACGGTTAGTGGGCAGGTTCATTTCCGTAATCAGAATGTTCAACTGCTTGCATATATTGATGTCCAACGGAGAACGGGCGATAATGTTATGCTTGTGCACCATGCAGGCAGCTGTCAGGGACTTGTAATTTTCCTGTTCCGCAAATCCAATCAGGAGGTTCTCTCCTGCCGCAGCTTCGGCTACCGCCACCAGTACTTCATTATCTTTTTCTTCCTGCTCGCAGCCAACCACGATGAGAGGAACGCCTACTGCTTCTAAAACTTCCTTCACCGTAGCCACACATTCTTCCACCGACCGGTTGGCCCCGTCCGGATGGGCTCCGTCCAGTTTCAGATAAATGAGATCGGCTCCATATTCTTCCACACACTTTTTCGCCCACTCACCGGGCTTATCCAGAACGTCGGCAAAATGTTTGGTCAGATTCGGGCTCCAGTTTTCCGGTACTATATCCTGAACCTCCATAGCAATAACCGGGCGATTGGGCATTTCGCCCTCAAAGTGGTGGAACGGCAACGCCGCATCTCCTCCCACTTTAACCACATGGGAACGGGTACCGCCTTCTTCTTTGGTGGCGCCCAATACGACTTCGCCTACTTTAGATAAGCTTTTTTCCTTCAGAATATTAACGGCCATTTCTACTCTCCTTTCTTATCTGCTTTTTTTAGATACCGGTTTTCTTCAATATATCATTAACTGCCTGCACCGCAACGGAGTCCTCCGGCAACTGGAAGAGAGGTTTTCCGGCTACATCGTATTCCGCCACCAGAGGATCCAGTGGAACGGTGCCCAGCAGCTGCAGACCGGTCTTCTCTATCTCTTCCCGGAGAGGAGCAACTCCTTCCTCGCCGGTTTTGGTAACTACCAGGCCAATATGCTCAACTGGGGTTTTCAGGGACTGTACCAACTGGTAGACCCTTCCTGCCGACCTAACGCCCCGCACCGAAGCATCGCTGATCAAAAATAAATAATCAATGCGGGGAATGGTCTTCCGGCTAATATGCTCTAGTCCAGCTTCATTATCAATTACCAGGTAGTCGTAATTTTTGCTCAAGCTCTCCAAGTGCCTTCGCAGTAAGTCATTTGGGTAGCAGTAACACCCCGGTCCCTGAGGACCACCCATCACCAACAGGTCAACATGCTCCGTTTCGATAATGGATTGGGACAGTTTATATTCAATGAACATATCTTTGGTCATGCCGGTCGGAATTGCTTTGGGATCTTTGGTTTCATCCAGGATCTCCGAAATCATAGTATTAACTTCCAGTCCCAGTGCCTCATTAAGGTTGGCATTCGGGTCCGCGTCTAGGGCCAGGATGCTTCCTTTACCGTTTTCAACCAGGTACCTGACCATTAAGGAAGCAAAAGTAGTTTTTCCGGTGCCTCCTTTACCCGCCACTGCAATATTTCTTGCCATAATTGCAACCCACCCTTCCCTGTGTGTGTTCAACTCTGTTTAGTAGCCGACGGAAACAGCGACAAGTCCGTATGAGGCAGGAAACAAGCCGATACAAACTCATCCATAAACATAGTCCCCACGGACAGTTCTAGGTAAGTCATCTTACGCCCCAGTTCTTCCGCCTGGCGATATGCCGGTTGGGAGATAAGCGCCAGTTTTGCACCTTTGATCGAGGTGTTGCCCATAAACTCGTATTTACTCCTGTCTACATCCGGAAGCAGGCCGATCTGAATCGCATCTTCGATATTTAAATAATTACCGAAACCTCCGGCAATAATAATTTTATCTATCTGGGCCACATCCATCTGCACCGTTTTCAACAAGCTTTGAATCCCGGCAAAAACCGCTCCCTTAGAGCGTATAAGATTTTTGATGTCCCCTTCGGTCAATACAATATCCTTGCCGCATTCCGTATCTTTTCCCCACACCAGTACAAATTCCTTACCGTCTTCTGTTTCCCGCAAGCGTGGGGTATTGATGTCTTTTTGAAACTGCCCCGTCCGGTCGATAATCCCTACCCGGAGCAGCTTGGCCAGGCAATCAATCAAACCGGAGCCACAAATTCCCATAGGCTTGACATTTCCTATGGTTGCTACCTGCACTTCGTAACTCCGGGGATCAATTTCTACTCTTTCAATCGCCCCGGTCATGGCCCGCATCCCGTAGGTAATCCCCCCCCCTTCAAAGGCCGGGCCTGCGGAACAGGCACAGGATATAAGCCAGTCCCGGTTGCCCAGCACCATCTCGCCGTTGGTTCCGATATCGATAAACAGCGTCAACTCGTCGGATTCCGCCATCCCGTTAACCAACACTCCCGAGACGATATCCCCACCTACATAGCTGGCCACCGCCGGAAAGCTCAGGATCCAGGCTTCCGGGTTAATGGCAATGCCCAGTTCCTTGGCCTTTACCGGAGGGAAACTGCTGGTAACTGGGATGTACGGCTCCAGTCTTATATACTTGGGGGGAATACCCAGGAACAAATGTGCCATAGTGGTATTGCCGGCGGTCACCGCCACGTGCACATCTTCCGCCTTGATTTCATTTTTGGCCAAAAGCTTATCTACCAGGTGGTTTATGGTACCAATTACCGCCTGCTGCAATTCCTCCAGACCGTTTTCTTCTCCGGCATAGATAATCCGGGAAATAACATCGTCGCCGTACCGGGACTGGCGGTTATAGGTACCCCGCTTGTCGACAATCTGGCCGGTTTCAAGGTCCACCAGGTTGACTACCACCGTCGTAGTTCCGATGTCTACCGCCAGGCCGTAACTCTTTTTCGTAGAACGACCCGGCTCCAGGTGGAGGACCTCCGCGCAGCCGTTCAGACTGGTGAGAGTAACCGTAACCTTCCAGTCCCCTTCCCGGAGAATATCCGGCAGTTTGCGCAGGTTATCGAGACTTATTTCCAGGTCGCGGCAGTCGGTATATTTCCGCAGTTCCGCCTGGAGACGGCTAAGGTCGCTGGCATTCTCCGTAAGGGTAGGCTTATCCAGCTCCAAATAGATCTTCCGGCACAAAGGTTGAAACTCATATCCTGCCAGTTCCTCCACCTGTTTTTCTGCCAGCAGGCCTACCGGCTTATTGTCCAAAAGCACTTGGTGTTCATCCAGGCGGGAATCCCGGGGCACCTCCACCACCGCGTGTCCTTCCACCCTGGTCTGGCAGGCTAGAACGTACCCCGCTGTCTTGAGCTTGGCGGAAATGTTGCCTCCTCCCACGGACACCTTACCTTCTTTCACCTTCAAGACACAGCGGCCACAGGTACCCTTGCCCCCGCACGTGCTTTTCAACTCTATACCGGCCAGAGAAGCCGCCCGCAGGAGACTAGTACCCGTTTCTACCTGTACTGCTACGTTGTCGGGGAAAAATAGTACGGAATGCTTACTCATTCAACCACTCCTATGCAAATTGGCTTTTAGCAAAGGCCGGGATTCCAGAAGCTTCCCGCGGTCCAACCAGTACTTTCCAACCCGAAGCTTCCTCCAGCTTTCCTTTCAAAACGGCTACATAACCGGGAATGACCACTGTCCGGTGCGAAACTTTCTCTTCCACGCCCGACTTCTTCAGTACCTCGGCAATTTTTTCCGCTTCAAACTTGCCGGCGGCATAAGCGGTCAACACTGAGGTCCCATCAGTATCAACGGGCAGGATATAGCTAGGTATCTTGCTGGCTTCTACTTCGCCCTCGACGGAGTAGTAGGTCAAGGAGAAGTTAGTGGTAATATAAACAGGAGAGTTCTCATTGACATCGCCCACAGCGTTGAGTTTTTCCTCTACCTGAATGGGAACCTGCGGGTCGGTGTACAGGTTTTGCCTCCAGGATAACAGAGGCAGGACATGAGCCTTCTCGGTGGTATTCATGACCACCACACTGGCGTACTTGGATATATAGGCTACCGCCTGTACGACTTCAGCCAGCGGATCTTCCTCGGTAGTAAAGGCGATTATCGGGTACCCAAAGGGACGGAAACGTTTCTTGATGGCCTGGCGCCTGATCTGGGTGAAATCGGCAATAGCCCGAGAGGTTTCGCGACTACCCGGATCAATTACCAGTTGCTTGTGGCCCAGTCCGACTACTTTTTCTACCAATTCGGCCAGGCTGGAAAGATCGTTCCCCTTAACCGCCAACGGGCACTCGTTTTTCTTGGCCAGTTCGGTCATCTGCTCGTAATTATCGGCGGTGGCAGCATAAATTAACGGCTTCCGGGCTGCAACCACTGACAGGGCTTGCTCCATAGCTCCTGTATCTTCGCTGATAAGGATCAAAGCCAGATTGGTTTTTCCGGCTACCGTCTCCACAGCCTTCTTGAACGCAGCCGCATCTCCGGAGTCGTTTTTAACGGCTACAAACTGTATTTTGTACTCCAGACCGACCCGGACGAACGTCAGGCCGTTGATCTCGTCCAATCGGGCATTCAGTTCCTCTTCGCTCATGGTATCGCTTACGGTGAAAGCCATTGCCGTTTCATGATAGAACTTCTTGTCGTGACGGAAGAGTTCGGTTTCGTCCCCCAGTTCCACTACGTTATCCCCAACGCCAACTTTAACCAAGGCTATTGGCGGAGCGGAAGCAGCCTCCAGGGCCTCCCGGGCCGCATCGGAAACGTAAGGGCAGGCATCGAGGGACGCCTTTCCGGCAGCCAGGGACATAGCAAAAGCTAGGCAGGTTGGAGGTCCGCATTCTCCACAGTTCTTCTTTGGTAGCTGCTTGTAAATTTCAAGACCTGTTAAACCCATACACCTTCTCCTTTCCATATATTTTATTCTTTCAGGCTCTAAGTTCAGCCTAAACAAACGGCAGAAGGCGCCGGCCAACTCAGTTGGCCGGCGTCCTACCGTTTTTAAGCTACATCAAGGGATCCATAGTCAAAGCGGGATGTCCTTTTTCTTCCAGGAAAGGCAGGATTTCTTCCGCCGTGGTACCTACCGTCTCGTCGGCTATCTTGTCAATGAAATCTTCTCCCAGCCCTTCCTCAACACTCCGCTTGACAAAATCCTCCCGCAGGAATTCCTTGAGTTCCTTCGGCATCCAGACGATCCTGGCTATACCGCCATCAGCCGGAATAAACTTTTTGCTGACGATGTAGCTCCTACCGATACCCATGAAGCCCGGTGTCTGAACCCCGCCGCCAATAGAACCGGCCAGCGTGGAAAAGGTCATACCGCAGGGTGTCATGCCGCCGTGCTCCCGGGTGGTAATCATGATCCCGTTACATTCCGGTACTATGGCCATAATAGCCTCGAAGCAACCGCAGGAGGTCATGGGTTTATCCATCATACTGTAAATGTTAACCTCTTCCAGGTTGCGGTTGGAGTTCTTGTAAACATATTCGTTGACGCTCTTCCACATACCCTTGACCGGGTCAATAGCTTCGCCCTTGGGGATGGGCTGGTTAGGCCCGGCGTTGTTAATCTCATAGGAAGCTTTGGCATCCAGCCAGCTTACCGCTCCGCAGAGACCCACCCTCTCGGGGGTAACGATGCAGACGTGGTTGGGAGCGAACGACTGGCAAAGGACGCAGCTGTAGAAGGTGTCCACGGACTCGTCCGTAAGGCCTTTGAGCCTTTCGTCTCTCTGCCGGTATTTTTCCCGAGCTATCTTGATTTTCTCTTCTACCTGTTCGGGATCGGTATAGATGGTTACCTGTACCCGGTCTACAATAGCCGGGAATTCTTCTTTCATCTTGGCAATCAGTATCTCGCCGTAATGGCGGAACTTGAAGCCTTTAGCCACCGCTTCCTTGCTGATACGCAGCCAGTTAATGGCCCGCTGGCCGGTATGCCAGAGACCTTCCCCGTAGTTGATAAAATCGTGGATCCGGCGTTCCAGCACTCCCTCGAAGTCCTCCTGCATTTTGCGTCCGTAGATGTCTACTATAATACCCAAGGGGAGACGGTCTCCTTCCTTAAACTCATCAATCTCCGGACCTACTACCTCGATCTTGCCGTCTTCGATTTCATCCTCGCCTACGGTGCGTACCAGCTCGAATGCAGTAGTACGCTGGCCGCCCATTTCTACGTACATATCCCCTTTACGGATGGTTTCCCCTTCAAAGGCGGGACCAAAGTTGATGGGAATATCTATTTCGGTGATGGTCAGCTTGATGCCGCGGACTTCCAGGGCCGTCTGTACCATCTTGTCGTAGTCCGGCTGGGAAATGAACCAGTCGGGAATCTGCTCGTCTTCAGCCAGTTCCTGGTCGGTAATGACCGGGAACCCTACGAAAATCGCCCCCATGCAGGCCGCCGTCTTAACCATATCGTGCTCGCCCAGGTAAAGGACGAAGGCGCGCACCCGTCGGCGCTGGTAATCCCGGTGTTCCTCTCTTAATCCGGGAGCAATACCACCAAACATCATCCCGGCCCGCAGGGCGTAGTTGGCCGCATGAACCACCTGGGTGAAATTACCCAGCGGGTAGGCAATATAGTCGACACCCAATTTGATGTTCTCTTCTAACAACTGTTCAATAACCTCGTCGCACAGGAACAGCATAAATCCTTTACTCATCAGGTCGTTGACAATTTTGGCCAGTTTTTTGCTGTCTTTGGCCCGGCCGATGATCACCGCTTCTCCGGGAATCGTCCAGTCCACCATCTTGATACCGAAACGGCGGACTACCGGGTCCCCTATAAAGCCGGTCCAGGGCTCCGGCGCCAGCGGCTTCTCAGGATCATACTTCAGGTAGCGCAACGCCTCGATGATTTCCGCCGCATACCAAGTAGCCTCGCCGGCTAAACGGGCGTTCTCAAAAGTAAGCTCCGATTTTATTTGAGCCCGCATCCGGTTCAGGATTGGGGGTAGGTCTCCCAATTTCTTAACTTCTTCACCGCTCAGGCACCGGATTACCGGCAGGTAATAGGCGGTGTCGGGATAGCCCACCGGATGATCCGGTCCGTATTTCCGGATGGCCTTGTTCAGCAAAATTTCCGCGTAGCTAACCGCCGTAATGGCACCGTTGTAGACCTCCCGGAAGAGCTTTTTGGGTTCCTTTCCAGGTTCTATCGCGCCTTCGTAGATGGCATCAAAGTTCTTAGCTTCCTGACTCATGCAGTGTCCTCCTTTCGGAATTAACTTTCCTTAACTTTCTCAAGCTCTCCTCCCACCGGCTTAGTAGTTCTGGCAAAGTTCAGTCTCAAATTTCTCCGCCGTTTGCCGGTGGATACCCAATTTCCAGGTGCGGTATTCGAGAGCATTGAGTATTTTCTTGGCAGCAACTTCCGGGTCTAACTCAAAGATGAAATGGCCTCCGTAAACATCATGGGCAATCTGCGTAACGATACTGTACATCAAATCGCTTCCCTCAATCGGGGGCATGCTTCCAACATGAGTAGGAACGCCCAGAGCCACAAACCAGGAACCAATGGCCGTTGCCTTACCGCTCATGGCTTCGGGAGCTGTGGCCACGAAGGGCACCTTCGGCGTGTCCACCCCGAGTTCTTCCGCCATGGCTACCAGAAGATCCGCCGCCCTGGTGTTGTCCACGCAGGAACCGACGTGGAATGCCGGCGGCAGCGGGGTGGAAAGGTTAGCTTTTTCATTCAGCCGGTTAAGGAAGTTCTTCAGCCCTTCACCGGCATACTCCTCCACCGCTTCCGGTGCCAGCAGTCCATGCTTGGCCAAGGCATGGGCCGAACATCCGGTTGCCAGTACAAAAACGTCGTTCTTGAGCAGTTCCCTGGCTATGGTGATATGGCTGTTGTCCTGGAAGGTCTTCAGGTTGTTGCAGCCAGCCATCAGGACAACGCCCTTGAGCTCACCGGACTTAATGGCGTCAGTCAAGACGCTTATCGGGTTATCGGGATTGACCGACCCAAAAATTTCCATTAAAGCTTCCAAGCTAAAGCCGGCAACTACTTTGTTCTTGACGTCGGGTATCGATACTTTTCGTCCGTCGCGTTTCTTATATGCCTCAATGGCAATACGGATGGCTTTCTTGGCATCTTCCAAAGCGTTCTCTACACGGAAGTCGATGTGGTGAGAACCGGGAATCTTGGCGATGGGTGAAGTAGTGATGATCTCCGTATGATAGCATTCAGCTACCTGACGAATGCTGGGCATGATACACTGTACGTCCACGATCATGGCATCAACCGCTCCGGTCACGATGGCCAGCTCTGTGGAGGCAAAGGAAGTAGCCAGGGGAACGCCTCTCCGCATCAGAACCTCGTTACCGGTACAGCAGATACCTACCACATTGATGCCTTTGGCTCCAGCCGCGGTCGCTTCTCCTTCCAGTTCTTTGGCCGCCTTTACCACCATCTCGCTGAGCAGCGGGTTATGCCCGTGAACGGCAATATTGACCTTTTCCGCGTCCAAAGTACCCAGGTTGGCTTCGCTGACTACCGGTTCGGGAGTACCGAACAGCACGTCGGAAAGGTCAGTAGCGATGTGCATACCCAGGTAGTCCGCCAAAGCAGTGCGCAGGGCGCTGAATACAATGTTAACCGGGTCATCATCATTTTCCGGTATGAGCTTGGGCCAGCAGGTCGGAAATCACCCCATGCACTCCAGAAGGCATAATGTCGCATTCCTGGAATTTTTCGATCCGGCCCTGATTCAGGGTAGTGTGCATCCACAGGGACTCGCCGAATCCGGGAAGGCGGCTAAAATCCTCCAGAGCTTTTTCAGCCACTTCCCGCGCCAAGTCGGTATCGGACTTGCCTTCCACGTCCAGGCCGATCCTTTTCGCTACCCGGCGCAACTTGGCCCCATCGGTTACTCCGTAATCAGGCGTCTTGCCTTCAGCCATCTCCAGCACCGTATGAGCGATATGCCGGGCATGTTCACAATGGGAAGCCGCTCCCGTAGCAATCAGGGTACCTACGCTCCGGGCCACTATTGTCCAGGCGGAAGCGCCGCAAATTCCCTTGGAGGCAGGTCCTTCATCCGCCTTGATCCGGCAGGGACCCATCATGCAGAAACGGCAACATATTCCCCGGTAGCCGAACTGGCATTGGGGCTGCTGGGCTACCAGCCGATCAAAGGCCGTAATCACATTATCCTGAGCCGCCTTCTCCAACATCTCCCGGGCAGCCGGGTCAATAGTACGTACCCGGTTCTTTCTATCCATAACTCGTTCTGCATCTGAAGGCCTGCAGGTGTGTTCAGGATCTCTGAATCTTGGCATTTCTTTAAACCTCCTTGATCAGTAGTCAAAATTACTAACAAAGTACTGGGTTAACTTGCTAGTTATTATTCACCTCCCTTTTAATACGCTGCCCAATAACTGCTATGCTTTTTTGAATTTGTTCCGGGGCCTCTTGAGGCTCTGTGCCCATAGCAGCATCAAGCACGGCATCGTCAAAGTGAACTATCCCCAACACCTGCTCCCGCGGAAAGCTATCGTAGATAAAATTCTCTTCTCTTTCGCTTCTTACTTTGTTGCCCACGAACCGTACCCGGTTCACTCCCAGATCGTGGGCCAGTCTCTCTACCACTCTTGCCGTCTGCACACTCACCCGGCTGGGTTCGGTAACCACAATCATGATATCCACCCCCCCAGCCGTACCGCGGGTCAGGTGTTCTATTCCTGCACCCATATCCAATATCACTACTTCTTCTTTCTTCAGAAGAAGAGAATTTACCAAAGCGTTCAGGACAGAATTTTCGCGGCAATAACAGGAAGAGCCTCCTTGTTTTACCGCACCCATTTTAAAGAAAACGATATTGCCGTGGCTGACGCTGTACTGCTCCAGCAGGTCATCCACATCCGGGTTCAAGGTAAAGAAAGCTCCCCCGCCGCCGCTCTTTTCGGCAATGACTTCTCTCATATCCACTATAGGTTTTATTCCCTCGGTCAATTCCTGAGGTATTCCCAAGACCATACCCAGGCTGGTATCCGGGTCGGCATCAACCGCATAAACTCGAAAACCCTGCTCCGCAAAATACCTGGCCAGTCCTGCGGAAATGGTAGTCTTACCTACACCGCCTTTTCCCGAGACTGCGATCTTCATCCCTACACCCCTTCTGTATGGTATGTACCGCCTGTGCTCTTAACTCCGCTCACTACCGACCGCCCGGAAAAAGCTAATGTAAGCGCACAAAGCTTAAAATTATTAATTATTTCTCCATCATAGTTCAAATTCCTTTTTTAACTAACTCTTAACCGAAATTGCTTCAAAAAGCAGACTTTCTTTTTCAAAAATTCAAACAATCAAGATATATGCTTCTACAAAAAAACAGCTATTCCTTCAATGTGAACAAATGCACTAAACTTTTTCGGTTAAAATAAAGAGTTTAGCGGCAATATTGACCGGCGAACGGTAGAACAAATTCATAAAGATGGTGCCAGGCCGACCTGGCACCATCTTCAAGTTTTCTTGGCATATCATTTCCTAGCCTATTATTCTACTATTCCACGACCCGGTGTTCGTGTACCGGATCCGGTGCTTGATCCGGCTTGCCGTTACCGTTAAACAGGTGGCCCGGCATGCCGTTCGCCTTGAGCGGCAGGTACTGGTCAAAGTCCGCCTTATCCACCAGCATATTTTCGTGACAGGAGTTGCACAGGGCCCGCACAGTCATCTTCAGTTGCACGCCTTCTTTCTTTTCGTCATTCCGGCTGTAGTCGTCAACGGAGCCGTGAGGGTCGTGGCAGGTAGCACACGAAACTACACCGCTGATATAATGCGGACTGGGACCGGTTCCCACGTCACCCTCCCAACTGTCTTCTTCATGGTTGTTGTTCCAATCAACGGACACGTTGTTCCAGAACTCGCCCTGGTGATGCCGTCCACCGTGGCAGCGCCCGCAGCCCACTTCACTGCTGTTGTCGCTCTGCTGCTGCATGGTGAAGTTGGCCGGGTTGAGGATGTTCTTGGCGCTCGGGGTCTGCACGTGCTTGCTGCCGTTGCCGTGGCAGTCCTCGCACTGGATACCCAGTTCCATTTCCCCGGTATCAATAGCCGCCTTGAACTCGGTCCAAGTGTAGTCACCGGCAAATTTATCCTTGGGTGTAATGTGACACTTAACGCAGCCGTACTGCTCCGCTTCCGTAAAGACTTCGCCAGCTTCAGCCAGGATATACAGCCGATCGTCGTCACCCCGCCCGATTACTCCGTCTTTGTTCCAGTTCAGGTTGAGAACCAGGTCGTCTTTGGTGATGGTAACACTTCCGCTACCACCGGCAACCGGATACTCCTTCTGGTCGTCGTTCCAACCGAGTTTAGTCACCCACTCGTCTCTCTCTTCCGCCGTAGTGAAGGTCAGCATGTTGGCATGGGCGGTTTCGTTGAAGCTGGCCACGATATCGGCATGACACCCGGCGCAGGCTTCCTTGCCCGCAAACTCGGCCCCTTCGGGACTAAACTGGCCGTCATCAATTCCCTTGACCCGGTCCACGTAAGGATCGGTGGTTACCTCGCCGCCGGTCACCGCCGCCGCGTAGCCCTGGTTGGCAACGGCCTTCTCATGGCAGGCTTCGCAGGTTCCCATGTTGGGCATCCGCTTCAGGGCGGAAGAACCGGCAATTTCATCCATTTCGTCGTCGGTCCACGTATTCTCGGCGCCAATGTATTCGGCATTGCCCAGAGTCCGGGTCCAATAGTCCTTCGAAGTACCGTGGGCCAAGTGGCAAGTCAGGCAGGTAATCTTGCCCTCTTCTAGTTTCAGAAACTCCTGATAGGTGTCGCCGTTGCCGATAAAGGCCGGTCCGCTCTCGTTGTAGTCGTATTCAACCCCGACTGCGTGCCGGTAGGCCTGGGAATAGGTACCGTTCATGGCATCCGAACCGGGGTGCAGCCCGTCCCTGGTCCATACCTTCTCCGTGTTGTAGTCGGTGTGACAGGCACCGCAGAAGGCGTTAATGCCGCTCTTGTGTTTCACAATTTCGTCGCTCTGCAGGTAATTGTCTATATCCATGGTTACCCGCAATGCCGGGTAGAAGGTGACCTCTACGGGGTCATTCGTGGGTTGGGCCAGGGTAATCTCCGTATAACCCTTGGAACTGTCGGCGGTAAACTCCACGGCCTGGCCGTTTACCTTGACTTCAATCTTATAGGGATATCCCCGCAGCATGTAGTAGGGCGTATCAGGAGACCAGAACATCTGGCTATCATCTGCCGGATAAACTACATAGGTACCCTCAGCAGTTTGAGTAGCAATTTCCGTCATCTTGTTGAGGGTGGCCCAGCCGTTGGGGTCGGGATTGAGAATCCGGGCGTTGCCTCCCTGGCCGTGCGGGTTGTGGCAGCTCTCGCAACCGAACTGGACGCCCCACTGCACCGGCTGGTTTTTGCTCGCCGGTTCTTCGGTACCCATCTGGTCCACATCGGCGTACACGGGAACGGTAGAACCTCCCGGGGCAGCGGCAATGTTCACAGCTCCGGTTACATTGTGGTTGGACAAGTCTTCATAGGTACCGTTAATCTCTCCCCCGAACATCCCGCCGAAGGTAGGGGTGCTGCTAGTACCGATCACCCCTTCCTGGACGTTGTAAGTAGTGGTTACCGTGCCGTCGTGACAGGCCATGCAGGTTTTATAAACGTTAGTCCATTGTAACAGGCCCGGCCCCACGGCGGTGTGGGTTGCGTGACAGGAAGCACAGGCGTCAGTATCTTTAGTATAGTTACTGTGGATCCGGTAATCTTCCGGTTTCCCTTCATTGGGTAGATAAATTTCGTAGGGGTAGTAGGTATACCCGTCTGCGTTGAACTTGCTGTCGCTTTGGAGACGGCTCAAATGGCCTTCGTCGTAAACCTGCTCCACCGTGGTGGGAAGGAAGTAAAATTCGTATCCTCCTACTACGCTTCCACTCTCATCCACGTTGTGCAACTTCGCCTGCTCCGCCCAGGCAGCGCCTGCGAAGAGACAGGTCAGCCCGAGCACTAAGAGCGTTACCAAGGCAATTTTTTTCACTTCTCTATTGTCCTCCTTTCTCTATATTCCCGCCCGGTGCGGCCTGTTGGGGCTTTGGTCGTCTTCCCTCCTTTCCGCCCCCTCGACCCTGCCAGGCAAGTTGTCATCTAATCAAAAAGTGTTGGCCGGCAATATTATTTCCATCTTTTTCCTTATCTAAAACAGGACAATATAAAAACGCTTGCAGGTTACTTCTCTAGTACCAGCGGTAACTTTCACACTAACTTTCACACTCTGATCTTTGTCCGTTACCCAATATATGGTTGTTTATCTAATTTTATGACTCCAAAAAAGCGGTCGAATCGGGTTAAAAACAAATAACGACCGGGAACACCGATCGCCTGCAAAAATTAGTTGTGCCTTTTTCACCCATAACCTATAATAAAGGCAGGGCCGGTCAATCCCAACAAGCTCGCTTCCTGTCACGCGACCCATTATTCGGGATCGACCGGCCCTTAAAAGGAATGGTAAAAGCGAATAAAATGCAAAAATCCCCCATTCTCGGGGGATCAGGTTTTAAACCCTCTCTCTACTCTGCAGCAGATTCATCCTGGGCTTCCGCCGAAGTTTCCTGCTCAACCTGTTCCGTCCGCTCTTCCTGACGCTCCGCTTTTTCCAGCACCTCCAGCGACTGGTGGTGCATTTCCTGCATGGCCTTAATCTGCCGTTCTATCTGCCCCTTCTGGTACTCGTTAAAACCGTCCAGAGGCTGCTCCAGCATGTAGTCCTCCAGCTCCAGGGCCATTTTAAGGAGCTCACGTGCCTGGTTCTCCTCCAGTTCATCCGACCTGACCATTTCCCATTTGCTGCCATTTTTCATCAATACGGATATACCCACTATCGCCGACTCTTCTTTAAACGTCTGCAGGCGGATATGCCCCACCAGGGCCAGGTCATCTTTAACCATAGCGGGGAAGACTTTAGCTAATTCCGCCCCTTCCATGCGGGTCTTGCGGGTTGTTTTACGCAAGAAATCAACATCAATTGCCTCCCGCGAAGCCGGCGTAAGCAACCGGTGGGCACCGTCATAAGCCTCCCGGCCCAGCAGCTCGTAAAAAGCAACGACCGTGCCTTCCGGCGTGGTCTGGTTCACCTGCAACCCCGTCTTCTCCTCCACCCAGACCGGGGAGTCGACGTTGGCGTTGGCATACATACCCCAGCCAAAGAAAATTAACAATAACTGCAGAAAGAAAATAGTGCCAATCAACTTATTCATAGCCTTCACCTCTTCGGATTGTTCTTAAATTCAGCTCCAACTTTTTTCCAACTATCGTCAATTTTGGTCGTCACTCTTCAGTAAATCCAACTGATTTTATAGGTCTCTCCTTCCCGTACCAGGTCAACAGTAATCCTTCCCCAGCCCTCGAGGGCCACCTTAATTTTGGTCTTGCCGTCAGCTTCTTTCTTTTTTAAAATTTTAATCTCCCCGCTGAGCCTACCAACCTCATATACGTCAGCCAAAAAGTCTTGATAGCGACTGCTCTCTCTAAATTCCTTGGTCAACAACCGGGCCGCCTCTTCCCCACCGTTTTCCGCCAGCACGCGGAAGAATTCCTCCAGCGCCTCCTCCGGCTGGGAGAACTTTTCATTCTGGACAGGGGTAGTACTGTCCGTTACTCTTTTCTTAAATAGCGACTGTAAGGGAGTCCCTTCCAGCAATGCGCAACCGGAGCTTAAAAAGACCAATAAACTAATAAGTATGCCTACGGCGAACTTCTTCATCCCCAACCTCCTCCGCCGACCTCTTAGTTTCAAAAAGCTAGGTTGAGACTTCTACCCGCTTACTACTATTAGTTCTACCTTCATGCCCGATCTCCTCTCATCTCTGCCGGAAAATACTAAGGGGCGTTCCTCGGTGGAACGCCCCTCTTCTCGACAATTGACTATTACTCAAGCGGTACGGCGAAGTCGTGTTTCCTGGACCCAATCAAATTGTCAACAGGCATGTACGTATCAAGGTCGAGTACCTTGTCGTGGCAGGAAGCGCACAGGTATTCTTCGCTGAGTTTCAACTGCAGGCCTTGTTCGTTCTTGCCATGGAGGTCGTGGCATCCGCTGCAGGCAACGATCTGGTTGGTGTATTTGGGACTGGGTCCGGTGGGATCTATCGGGCTTCCGTGATAGGTCGTTTGCTGCGCCCAGAACTCGCCCTGGTGTCCGTAACTGCTGTGGCACTTACCGCATCCGTACGCATTGCCGTCGATGGCGCTTGTCGCGTTGGTTACCTGCTCGTCATAGGACAAGTCGTATACCGGGCTGATCATGTTAGCCGCCATAGGCGCCTTGATGTGGTTGCCGCCCTGGCCGTGGCAGCTCTCGCAAGAAATACCCAGCTCGAACGGAACTTTGTCTCCGGCAGCCTTGGCGTTCAGCCAGCCAGTCAGGTCGCCGCTGCTGTAGCCGGTCACGTGACAGCCCGTCCAGCAAGTGTATTCACCGCTGCTGCTGCCAATGGTGCCATCGGGCTCCCAGGAGTATACGCGGTACCACTTGTCGTCGACCCCACGGTAGGCGATGTACTGCTTGTGGGTGTCCTTACCGAAGGACCAGATCTTGATGTTGTCCGGGTTAACTCCGGCCGCTACCCAGTCTGCCTTCAACAGGTCAGGCCATGATACATCCGGCCAGCCGAGTTTCTGCAACTCCGCCTTGGTATCAGCCCACATATCCTTGTAAACTTGCTCGACAGTGGAATCAAATTCAAAGTCAGCTGCTATAGCTTGGGTCAATCCGGGACGGGTCATGTTGGAATGCCAGGTGCTTTCCCAGCCCTCGACATAGTCCGCGTGGCAGGAAGCGCATGCCTCAGAACCAACGTAACCGCCGCCAGGTGCACTGGCGTCTGTTGTGGTTTGAGCAACCGTGTACTCACCTACCTGGCCGCTCAGTACCAGGTAACCTTCGTTGCCTTCACCCTTCTCGTGACAGGTCTCACAGGTGCCCATGTTGGGCTTCCGCTTCAGGGCGGAGGAACCGGCAATTTCTACCAGATTGGTAATGTCGCTCTCAGTGCCCGGTCCAACGGTGTCGTTCCAGTAATCCTGGCTGGTACCGTGGGCCACGTGGCAGGTCAGGCAGGTTACCCGGTAGTTCTCTTCAAAGTCTAGACCGGGTTCCTCACTGTGCCAATTGAAGCCCACCTGGTGACGGTAAGCTTCGGAATAGGTTCCGTTCAGCATGGAGCCGGAACCGTTGGGCTCCGTATCAGTCGTATCCTTGTACACGTTTTCCGTGTTGTAATCGGTATGACAGGCGCCGCAGAAGGTATTCAAACCAGAAATATGGGTTACGGTTTCCGTAGCCTGCAAGTAGTTGTTAATGTCCATCTTCACCTGGATGGCAGGAGTTCCGTAGACCCGGTCAGCAGTACCGTTATCGCTCAGATTTACACCGGTAATTACAGTGTAGCCGTTGCTGTTGTCTACCGTAGCTCCATAAGTCTTACTACCATTGTCATATACATTTACTCCGTAAGGATAGCCCTTGATCAGCAAAGCAGGTTCACCATTAAAGTACACTTTGTAGCTTGTCCCATCCTTAACAATACCCGTGGTGGTTGTATCGATGGTAATGATTCCTAATTCACCCAGGTAGGTAAATCCGCCGGCAGGCTTTCTCAAAGTAGCCACACCGTTCGGGTCCGGATGCAGGATCCGTGCGTTACCGCCCTGGCCGTGTGGGCTGTGGCAGCTCTCACAGCCGAACTCGGTTGCCCACTGGGTAATCGTCTTTCCGTATTCGGTAGTTCCGGTGACCGCAACGGTGCTCCCGCCGGGTGCAGCAGAAATATCCAGCCCGCCTCTTACGTTATGGTTGGAAAGATAGGGCTCGTTTCCGATACCGAACTTGCCACCAAGCGTACGGGCCGTGGTATTACCAATATAACCTTCTTCAACGTTATAGGTAGTGGTCACCGTACCGTCGTGGCAGGCCATACAGGTTTCATAAACCGTGTACCACTGCAGCAAGGATTCGCCTACCGCAGTGTGGGTTGCGTGACAGGAAGCACAGGCGTCGGTGTCCTTGGTATAGTTACTGTGGATGCGGTACTGGGCAGGATTCTGCTCGTTGGGCAGATAGATTTCATAAGGATAGTTTGTCTGCCCATCAGCGTTAAAGCTGCCGCTGGCCTTATAGGTATCGTTTACTACCGTGGTGTACTGGAACCGGTCGGTTGTAGCATCAAAGATATCCTTGCCATCAGGGTTGCTTATTTTTACTTGGGCGGCCATGGCAGTTGCGGCAAACATTCCTATGATGAACAGAGTCAATGCCAAAATAATACTGACCTTACGCAAGCCGTTTTTCCTCCCTTCTAAAGTTTTCAAAGAGCATGCCGCGCCGTCAGTAAACCAGGACACCTCCTTCCCCGGCAGACTGGCATGGAAAGGAAAGTAATATGGTAATGTGGCCTAGGGCCACTTTTACCCTAATTTGCTCAATGGGATCTTCCAACCGTTCGGCCTGCATAAATGCCGCCCGTGCCGAGATGTAACCGCCCAAATCTATGTATGAAGGTGACTACAATGATTTTTTTGAGAAAGATGTCACAAATTTTGCTCTTAAAAATATTTCTTCCCTGACTTACCGTTTTAACGTGTCTCCCGTAGCTCCTCCTGAGCTACCAGCTAACCAAGGTGGCTGCAATGGTTTTTTGAGAAGGATTTCACAAATTTGCGCTAAAAAATGTTTCTTCCCTTAGCTTGCCGTTCTAACGAGTCTCCCGTTACTCCTCCTGAGCTACTCCAGCTAACCAATGGTTGGGGCTTTTTGTTACGGTCTTTAGTCCCTTTTATCTAGGACGCTCGTCCCAATTTTCTGATTACTCTTTTCTACGTTTTGGCTAAAAATCCTGCTAATGGATAAAAATTTTTTCGATAAAAACTTTGTCTTCTTTTGCTAGTAAAAGTCGAAATGAAACAATAAAGGCCCTCTTTCGAGGACCTTTTTCCTTCCTTGCCAGTGATTTAAGTTTAATAACCCGCCTGTTTTTAGTTCGCAAACACGTTAACTCGCTGGTTTACCGTATCGGTTATATAAATCCGTCCCTGGTCGTCAATAAATATCCCGTTGGGCAGGTAAAACTGCCCTGCGTCGCTGCCCATACTGCCGAAGGTAAAGATTTTCTGCCCGCTCTTCATATCAAATCCAAAAACTTCATGGGTCAGGTTGTTGACCACATACACGGTATTTCGCCCGTCCACAGCCACACCGCGCGGGTTGACAAAAAGTCCGCCGCCGTCATCGTCCGTATCGTTCAAGACCATCAGGAAGTTGCCCAGTTTGTTGAATACCTGTACCCGGTCATTGCCGGTGTCGGAAACGAAAATTCGGTTTTCCGCTACCCAGACCGCGTTAGGCGACTGGAACTCTCCCTTGCCAGTACCCGTCTCGCCAAACTCTAGTAATTTTTTGCCGTCCTGGAGGGAGAAGACTTTAATCTTGTTCAACGCGTTGTCGGCCACATAAAGCCGGTTCCCCTCAATAAACAGGCCGGTAGGACTCTTGATCTCTATGCTGTTACCGAAGTAGTGGAGAAACTGACCGTCCGGACTGAAAACGGAGATGTTCCCGTTGTACATGTCCGCCACGTATATCTTCCCGCTGGCGTCCGCCGCTATCCCATAAGGGAAGCGGAACTGACCTTTGCCGGTACCGTATTTACCGAACATGAATAGGAAATTGCCGTTGTAATCAAATACCTGGACTCTCTGGTTCCCTGTATCGGTCACATAAATTCTCTTACCCCATACCGTCACGTCCATAGGCTTTACGAGCCCCTCTTTTTCTGAAGGCCCGTAAATGGAGAACAGGTAGCGAGGCTCTTTCACCGGTCCGAGGGCCAGGTCCGTATTACCCACCAGTTCCAGCGGATTGCGGTTAACCACGTATAGGTAGGAAAACATGATTCCCTGAAGCAGGAAAATCATTAAAATTATCCGCTTGATTTTCTTCCAATCAAAATCGAGAAAAGTGTTTCGCAGTTTAATTTTCCAACCAACCGCTTGGCTCAACATTTATCACCTTTCCTATTATTGATTTCGCCCCTGAAGACGCTGGAGCGCCTTCCGAGCTTCCTCGTACTTGGGATCAAATTGTAGCGCCGCCTGGTACTGGTAAATCGCCTCTTCTATGTTACCGAGTTTCTCATAAGCGTAACCGATATTATACACAATCTCCGCCTGTCCCCGGTTCAGCTCGTAAGCCTTCTTCAACTCTTCAATGGCCTTTTCATACTCGCCGATGTGATTATAGATGATCCCCTTGTTGAGATAGGGCGCGTAACTCCTGGGCTGGATGAGGATCGCTCGGTCGAAAGCATCCAGGGCCAGGTCCCATTTTTCTACCTGCATATAGGCCAGTCCCAGGTTAAAGTAAGCGGGGAAGTGCTGACTGTCCAGGTTAATGGCTTTCTGGTACTCGGCAACTGCTTTATTGTACTCCCCGTTCCGCAGGTACCACCAACCCAGATTTACCAGCTTATCGGGATTCTTCGGATCGGCTTTCACCTGTTCGAGAGCTATCTCCAATTGTCTCTCGGCAAAAGCCCGGCGATCCCAATTTTCCCAGAAGAAATTCTTTCCTATTAAAATACCGACGAAAAAAATCAGAACCGTGGAAGCCACAATTACTGTATAGGCGTACAGCGGATGCACCTTATCGGATTTAGGTTTTCCCCCGTGGCTTTGGTCAACGGCAGGGGTAACTTCGGCCATCCTTCTTCCTCCTCCTGTGGTTACTTTGTATCTTTTTTCACAACTAAAACTTCGGTAATTTTTTAGAAAATCCTGCCGCTTTCTAACAGTTTTTTGTTAACAAATTGTTAACAAAAAGCCTGACCTTTGTAGGTCAGGCAAGTAACAACCGATCGGTATGCAGTTGCTGTCCGCTTGCCTTTTCAAACATTTGCAGCAAATCGCTCACCGTTGTCCTTTCTCTTTCGGCCCCCATGAGGTCGAGGATAATTTTCCCTTCATGCATCATAATGGTACGGTTACCCACATTCAACGCCTGGTCCAGGTTATGGGTCACCATCAAAGTGGTTAACCCCTTTTCCTCTACTATCTCTTCCGTAAGAGCAAGTACTTTCCGAGCCGTCTTGGGGTCGAGAGCCGCCGTATGCTCATCCAGAAGTAGTAATTTAGGCTCCTTAAGGGTAGCCATCAACAAGGTCAAAGCCTGCCGCTGGCCTCCCGAAAGAAGGCCTACTTTCACGGTCAGCCTCTCCTCCAGCCCCAGACCCAGGGCTCGCAATTTTTCCCGGAAAATTTCCCTTTCGCGCCGGGTTATGGCCCTCCGCAACCTTCTTTTTTCTCCCCGTTTGAAGGCAATAGCCAGGTTCTCCTCAATGGTCATCTCTGCCGCCGTTCCCCGCAGGGGGTCCTGGAACACCCGGCCGATCATAGCGGCTCTTAAATGTTCCGGGTAGCGAGTTATATCGTTGCCCTCCAGTATTATGCTGCCTTTATCTACCGGGAAAACGCCGGCCACTGCGTTGAGCAGGGTGGACTTTCCGGCGCCGTTACTCCCGATAATGGTAACAAAATCTCCCGGTTGCAGAAAAAGATCAACCCCATCCAGCGCAACTTTTTCATTAATGCTGCCCGGATTGAATACCTTGACTATACCTTTTAATTCCAGCACTGTATCACCTACCAATGTTGTTCAGCCGCAGACGGGTCTTGAGAGCCGGCGAAGCCAGAGCAACGATTACCAGCAACGCGGTCATCAACTTCAAGTCCGTGGGCTTCAGCCCCATATACAACACTACGGCAATAACCAGACGGTATACCAAGGAACCGAAAACCACCCCTACCAGTACCCGCAAGATTGATGAAGTGCCGACAAGGACTTCTCCGATAATAACCGAAGCTAGTCCGGCGATAATTATCCCAATCCCCATGCCGATATCGGCAAATCTCTGGGCCTGAGCCGCGTAGGCCCCGGAAAAAGCCACCAGGGCGTTAGACAGGGCCAGACCCAGAATTTTCATGACTGAGACATTCACGCCCATACTTTTGATCATCTGTTCATTATCTCCTGTAGCCCGCAACGCAAAACCCAGTTCCGTGTGTAAAAAGAGATACAATAGAGCAATGATAACCCCTACCGTCATACTGCCGAGAATAGTTACCGTCAAAGACTCAGGTACTCCCCACTCCGTCAACCGGGTAAAAATAGTCTCCGCCCGTAACAAGGGAATATTGGAACGCCCCATAATCCGCAGGTTTATGGAGTACAATGCCGTCATGGTGAGTATCCCTGAAAGAAGGGGCGTAATTCTTATCCGGGTGTGGAGCAGGCCGGTAAATATACCGGCCAAAGCCCCGCCGCCAAGAGCCAAAAAGGTAGCCAACCAGGGGTTATATCCGTCAAAGATGAGTCGAGCAGCGATGGCAGCCCCCAACGGGAAGCTGCCATCCACCGACAGGTCGGCATAATCCAACACCCTGAAACTGAGATAGACTCCGAGTACCATTATACCGTAGACTAATCCTTGATCCAATGTTCCGACTACGAAATTGAGCCACATTTTTCTATCCAACCACCTCTAGGCCAGTATTATTCGAAAATTTTATCTGCTTTTTCAAGTAACCGTTGCGGAATTTCCACTCCCATGTTGGCCGCCGCTTTTTTGTTAATAATTAATTCATAATCCTTTTGAGCTTCTATGGGCATATCTTGAGGTTTCGCTCCATCTTCCAATATCCTTAAGGCCATTTCACCGGTCTGTCGTCCCAGTTTCCTGTAGTCAATACCTATGGTAGCCAGGCCACCCTGTCTTACACTGTCCCCTTCTCCTACAATTAAAGGAATATCGTTTTCTTCCGCTACCTGGACTACCGAGGCGAGAGCCGATACCACTGTGTTGTCAGTGGGAACATAAATGGCGTCTACTTTTCCTACCAGGGACTGGGCTACCTGCAGGACTTCGTTAGTGCTGGTAGCTGCTACTTCAACCAATTCCACTCCCAGTTCGGGAGCAACTTCCCGCGCAATGTTTACCTGGACTTCGGAGTTCTTCTCACTGGTATTGTAAATTATTCCTACCTTTTGCGCTTCGGGGACAAATTCTTTAACCAGAGCCAACTGTTCCTTGACCGGATTCATGTCCGTGGTGCCGGTTACGTTGGTATTGGGCTTTTCCAAAGTTTCTACTAACTCAGCCGCTACAGGATCGGTAACCGCGGTAATCAGGATGGGAATCTCATCGGTAGCGCTGGCTATGGCCTGGGCAGCAGGCGTAGCAATGGCTAACACCAGATCAACCTGATCGCCGACAAGCTTCTGAGCGATAGTGTTGGCCGTCGCTATGTCTCCTTGGGCATTATGGTATTCCACTACTAGATTCTTGCCTTCTTCGTAGCCATTCTCAGCCAGCACTTCCAGGAAACCTTCCCGCGCGGCATCCAGCGAAGGGTGTTCGGCTATTTGAATAATCCCCAGCTTAACCGGCGAAACTGAACCTGCTTCCTGGGAAGTATTATTCTTCTCCGCCGTCCCGCTACTGCCGCATCCTGCTACAAACACTACCAGACTCAACACCAGCAATACCCCAAGAATTTTTTTCATCTTTAGCAACCTCCCTTTCCAACCGGGCTCCGATGCCTGGGAATTAAAAAAATTAAACACTCCTGGCGGGAGTGTGTTTCTCAAAGCCTCAGGCATCCGGGCACCTCCTGCCATGCTATCCATCCTACCTTGGGAGCCCTTTTTGTTTCAAATTAATTCTAACTAAGGCCCAATCCAGTGTCAAGGGAAATCTGATAGCATGAGAGAATTTAAAACCTCCCTGAACGAACAATGGAAATAATCAGCCAGAAGCCCATCAGAACAGCTACCAGAAAACCTATTTCCGCCACCGGGACCCTGGCCAGGAAAGAACTGGCAGTCTTCTGAGCCAGCAAGGAAGAGCCGATAATAACGCTCCCGATCACTATGCTCAGACATATCCTGTTACTTACGGTGTTGAGGTGGTTCATAAAAGCCCTGAGGCCCTGGTGTTCCAAATTTACCGTCAGGTTGCCCTCTTCCAGCAGGTCCAACAGTTGCTCCAGCCGTTCCGGTAGTTCCGAAAGGAGACCGGAAAACTCCATTATCTGTTCCCATATCCGCCGGCCTATTTCCCGTGGCGACAGTCTTCGCCGCAGCAACTTCTTGCCGAAAGGCTCGGCAACTTCCATCAGGCTTAGTTGCGGATCCAGCCTCTGCACTAGTGCTTCCACCGTAAGTAGAGCTTTAGCCATGAGGGAAATTTCCGGTGGGATGCGGATGCGAAACTGCCGGGAAATTCGCAGCAGTTCACCAACGGCCTCCCCCAAGTTTATCTGGCTCATGGGAAGTTCGTAATATTTATTTTTCAGGCGAAAAACTTCCCTCCTCAGCGCCCGTATATCTACTCTTCCGTTAGTTATCCCTATGTGGAGAACCGCCCTTACAACTCCACCCACGTCCTGTCTCGCCATAGCCACAATCAGGTCGATAAATCTTTCCCGGAGCCATTCGTCAATGCGTCCCACCTGCCCGAAGTCCAGGAAAAGGATTTTTTCTCCCGGGAGCACTGCCACGTTGCCGGGATGAGGGTCGGCATGAAAAAAACCGTCTTCAAAAGTTTGTTTCAACACAGCACTTACTACCCGGCGGGCGACCGTTTTCAGATCGTAACCCTGGTGGCGGAGTGTGTCTAGGTTGGATATTTTAATACCTTCCACATATTCCATGACCAGGATTTTTTTACTGCTCAACTCCCAGTAAACCCGGGGGATCACCACGTCCGGATCATCGGCAAAGTTATGGGCAATACGTTCGGCATTACGCCCTTCTTGGGTAAAGTCCAGTTCGGCCCTGATGGAGCGGGCAAATTCTTCTACAATATCCATTACCTGATAAAACTTGCCCCAGGAAGTCCGTTGTTCCAGCCACCGGGCCACTTCAAACAGGATGTCCAGGTCGGTTTCGATTACCTGCGGTATTCCTGGACGCTGTACCTTCACCACCACTTTCTCCCCGCTTTCCAGGGAGGCCAGGTGGACTTGTCCAATCGATGCCGACGCCAGGGGTTCGGTCTCAAAAGAGGCGAATAATGTTTCCAAAGGTTTGCCCAGTTCTTCCTCGATTACTTTCACCACCCGGGAATGCTCAACAGGAGGCACCTTGTCTTGCAACCTGGCCAGCGCCCTAGTATAAGATTCGGGAAGGAGATCGGCTCTAGTACTCAGGATTTGCCCCAGTTTGATAAACGTTGGTCCCAGTTCCTCTAAAACCAGAACCATTCTTTCCGGCGCGCTTAGTTTGGCCGTTTCTTCCCTCTCCTTCATATTCTTCCATTGTGCCCGGGGTAGAAACTCTACCAGGCCGGTCTGGTCCAGGAGATAGCTGAAACCGTGTTTGGCCAAAACGTTGGCTACTTCCCGGAACCGGTTGAAATGACGGTACCTCCGCCGCAGTTGCATGCATCCAACCTCCTAAGCCTGAAATAACAAATAACCTGTGGTAATACTACCCACAGGCCTCCGATAGATCATCCGTCATGCTTCTGAAGCCTTTCTTCCAGCGCTTTTACCCTCGCTTCCAGCTCTTCTAGTTCTTTTCGGGTAACCAGACCTAATTCATCCCGCACCTTCTGTACCTCACTCTGAACCGTTCCTCTTAGCTGCTCTCTTTCCTCGCGGCCCCGCTCTACCAGTTGCTCCACGAACTGTTTGGCCTCATCTGTGCTAACCTGTCCTTTTTTCACCAAATCTTCTACCAGCTGCTCCGCTTTCTCCCTAGTCAGTGACATGGCACCCAATCCTAGTAAAAACCCTTTTCGCAACCATTCCAGCATGCCGTCTCCCCCTTTCACGAGTTATTTTTTTACCGGATTCTGAAAATAACCTTCCCTTTACTCTTGACTTTCATTCCTTTTCTCTTTTCATAATAAAGCTACTGGAAACTATTGTCAACTGCTAGAACCCCAAGGTTCGGGGGTATCAGTAAAAGTTTGAACTGTAGATTCTTCCGAAACCGCGGCCTCCTCCTGGAAGTCAAGCAGGCCCTTATTATAAGCTCTGATAATATCGCTCCGGGTAATAATTCCCACCAGGTGTTCCGGGTCATCCTGTTTCACTACCGGTAAACGGCCGACACCACGCACGGCAAATTTCTTTAATGCCTCTCCCAAGTTTTCTTCCGGATAGGTCACAATCAAATTGGTGGACATTATCTTGCTGACCGGTTCGTCATTTATCCCTTTATCCATGGCCCGGCGAATATCAAAAACGGTTACCATGCCTACCAGCTGGTTCCCGTCCAGAACCGGGAACCCGGTATGCCTGCTCTTACGCATTAAATCCGCCAACTCAGATACCGTAATATTGGCGGGAACCGTTTCTACTTCCCTGTGCATGACCTCGCCAACAGTAATAGTTTCTAAAACCGTTCTCGCGCGCCCGTGTCTGAATTTGATTCCCCGGCGGAGAAGCTTGAGCGTGTAAATGCTTTCCGGGTGCAGTTGACTGGCAATAACATAACTAATAACGCAGGCAATCATGAGGGGCAAAATAATCCGGTAGTCGTTGGTCATCTCGAAGATCATAATAATAGAAGTGATAGGTGCCTGGGCTGCCCCGGCAAAAACAGCTCCCATTCCTACCAGGGCATACGCTCCGGAAACGGCAGTAAACCCGGGAAACAAGCCATGCACAATGGTACCCAACGCCCCGCCCAACATGGCTCCCATAAAGAGAGACGGTGCGAACACGCCGCCCGAGCCGCCGGAACCGAGTGTTAAGGTAACCGCCAGCAGTTTAATAAACACCAGAAGCACAAGAAGCAGGAGAGACAATCTACCCGTAAGTGCCGCCTCAATGCTCTCGTAACCGGGACCGAAAACCTGCGGGAAGGCGAGGCCTATTATCCCCACCAGTAACCCTCCCACAGCCGGTTTAACATATTCCGGTATTCCGCGCCACTCGTCAAATAAATCCTCTATTTTGTAGGTGGCCTTGATTTCTAAGACGGCAAATAACCCTGCCAGTATACCCAGCAAAACATAAAATATCAGTTCATGCGGACTGGCCAGGGATAAGCCGGCTACCGGAAAAACGGGATTATTGCCCCAGTAGACTGCCCGGGCCACTACCGAGGCAGTAACGGCTGAGATGACCACAATACTGAAGAAGGATGCCGAAAATTCGCCGCTAATAACCTCCAAGGCAAAAAAGACCCCGGCAATAGGTGCATTGAAGACGGTCGCTATTCCCGCCGCAGCACCGCAGCTCACCAGGCTCTTTAACCTTTCTTCCGAAAGATGAAAAAATTGACCCAAAGTAGACCCGATCCCGGCTCCAATCTGCACGATGGGGCCTTCACTTCCTGCCGATCCACCGGAACCGATGGTAAAAGCCGAGGCCAGCGATTTGATGAGGACCACCCGGGGCCGAATTCGTCCTCCCCGGATAGCCATGGCAGTCATGACTTCCGGCACCCCGTGGCCTTTGGCCTCTCTGGCAAAAAAATAGATTAAGGGACCAACAATCATTCCGCCGATCGCCGGCAATATGACGACATAATATTTACCGAGAAAAGCTAAAATATTTTTCCCTTTCTCGAAAAACAATAAGTTCACCAAATCAATGGATGCTCTAAAAGCGAGGCCTAAAAGGGCGGCACCAAAACCAACAAGTATGGCGAGTAAAATAAGGAAGGTATTTTCGGATAGAACTGGTCGATTAGACAGCTTCTTAGCAGTGTAACGGTTCATTCACCATCGCCTACCCCTTTCTTTTCTTAAAATTTCGATTTCATTCTTCTTTTTATTATACCATAATTTTACCTTTATGGGGCGGACTCCACCGAAAACTCTACCGGCTTGCCTGTATTGACGGTGGCCACATTTTCGGTTATAATATAGTCTGTCATGACGACGGGGCGTGGCGCAGTTTGGCTAGCGCGCATGGTTTGGGACCATGAGGCCGTGGGTTCAAATCCCTCCGCCCCGACCAGCACAAAACAGAAAAGTACCAAAACGGAGCTGTGGTGCAGCTGGAGTGCATGCCGGCCTGTCAAGCCGGAGGTCGCGGGTTCAAGTCCCGTCAGCTCCGCCATGCCGACGTAGCTCAATGGTAGAGCAGCTGACTTGTAATCAGCAGGTTAGGGGTTCAAGTCCCCTCGTCGGCTCCAGGAATTTCAAGGGTTTTACCGTTTCCTATATACTACTAAACGTCGTTTTACTACTTATTTACTACAATAAGTATGAAGCCGGGGAATTAACCCCGGCCTTATTCTCTTATCTACCCTCTGCTTCAGAGGGATTTCTTTTTGTTATGTCGTTTAGTTTTGCTGCTGCAAATAAAAATATATTATTATGTACTTTTTTATGTTGCGGCACCTTTAGTGAAAGGCAGATTTAAAACGGAAGTACCTAAGAGGCACTACAATTTCATTTATATTATTGTTCTGCAAAATAATCCCTATAATTGGCTACTCTTATGGTAAACTTTGGGGTAAAACTAAAGTTTCCATTGTAGCACTTATAACCATTTCCCTCGTAAGCTCCGAAATATCAGTTGTAGCATCCTTGGGTATAAGATATGTTTCCTGTCCGTACCCTTCTCCAAACCTACATAATGCTATCCCATTCCAACCGTCTTTTATTAACTCCTGAATACATGCTAAACTTATTAACCTAAATTCAGATAAATCGTTTCTTACAAATGCTAACCAAATACTTACCTTATCAATTTTGGTTCTTTCAGCAAAGTGTTGAATATTTTGGTAGACTGGTTCAACATCTAAATAGTAACTAGTGCATCCGTATTTTGGCACAATTGAGCCATTCTTTGTTGTTCCACCCTTGACCGTCTTTTTAAACTCCACCGCTTTCAGCTTAATTTCCACATAACTATATCTGTTATTACCCAAATTTATTTCAAGACTATAATCAGGACATCCTCTAACCCAATTGTTTTCATCTGGGGGGTACTGTTCAAACCATTTTTCGTCGAATCTGTAATATTTTATACACTCCTCGTCAATCTGAAGAATATTTGAAAGCCTTCGTGCGAGCTCCTTTATAGCAGGTTCTTCGCCTTTCTCAGCCATTCTCCATCTATCTTCTCTTTCTGCTATGTAATCATGTTTGTGTTGTATCTCTATTTCGTTACTCCCTCTCATCCATCTCATTTTAGTCCTCATCGCCATCGGTTTGACCCGCACCTCTTCTTAAGTGGTCATCATACATTTTAATAAAAGTAGTTTGTTCTTCAGATAAGCCATATAATTTGCAAATAAAATCATCAATTTCTAATATTATACTTTTACACTGCCCAGTATTAAACTCACCATTAGTCCCTTTTTCGGGACAAAAGGAATCTAGCAAACAGTTATTTATTTTATCCGATAATTGGGCAATTTCTTGTTCTTTGTTTTGAAAAATAGATTCTTTCGGTAGAGGAAAAGCCTTAACCAAATCCATGAAAACGTCTCGGTTATTACCATAAACAGACCAATAAAAATAAAATAGTGAAGAATTAAGAACCAATAAGACAAAGTTCCTTATCAAGTCGTTCTCAAACCGTAATTTCTTAATTTTGGTATTTTTATAAGGGAATTCTTTTAAGGCATTAATCCAATATCTTGCGGAAGTTCTAATTTCTAAATAAGATGAGCCTCTCTTTTTTTCGAGGTTTGCTATGACATTAGAAGTCATAGAAATACTCTTTAATTTTAGCAATATCTCTCTTGCTTGTTCATCTCCGATCTTCGGTAATCTATAACCTTCGTTATTTTGTCTGATTCCAATTCCTGAACCTAATAATAAACCTTCAGTAGATGCATATTTGATATTCTCAAAGAGAGTTTCCCGCATTTCTTTAGTAAATCGTATATTTCTCGCTGTGTAAATTGGTCCACCCTTATTATCCACTTTACCTAAAACAATACAAACTCTCTCATCCACTGAATCAAATATTTTAGCTGGCCTTATTCCAAAAAATGCTAATTTAAATTTTCCTCTTTTAGTCATTATATCTCTAACATTACTCATTGAATCATTTACAACCAAGGAACCAGCAATAACATTACCTACATAACCCTCACATTTTGTCAATTCTATTTCTCTATCTAAAAAGTAACCGCAAATATCTTGACATCCATCCGATTCCCTGAATGATAATAAAAACTTCTCTTTACTTGACAAAACATCGGTACCATAAGGGGGATTTCCTATTACTACATCGAAACCTTTCTTCTCCTGGTTCATGTAGGCTGCTGGGAATTCCAGAATCCAATGAAATACTTTAATATGTTTTAAGTCTGCAGGAATAAAGTATCGTTCTATTACTATCTCATCTGCTTCCTTACATGGAACCAAAATTTGGTTTATAATGCTCTTTTTATACTTATATATACTTGTTTCAAGTTTAATATTGGCTGATCTATTATAAACCGTATAACCAAGCTGTCTTAACTTATATTTTAGGTCATCGCTTATCGTATTGGTAAAACTCAATTTAAGATTAATAAAGTTCAAAGTATTTTTACACTGTTCTAAAATCGTTATAATTTCTTCTGTTGAGTAAACTTTTTCGGTATATAACTTAGAGTTAAGGTTATTGTTAAGATAGATGTTATACCACTCATTAAACCTCTTTTGCATCCTAGAATGTAATTCATTTATTTTCTCTTTTTGTTTATCCGCATCTTTATGTTCCCTTTTATATTGCTCAATTAGTTCTTTATACTCCTGTAAATCTGTTTTTAGGTTCTCCGTAAAAGATAATTTTTGATCTTTTATATAAAGTTCATCTTGTGCAAAACCAAATAATGAATTACCAACCCGAATGTTAAAATCAATGTTTGGTAATGGTTCAGGTTTTTTTTCTGGTTTTTGTGCAGCTACCAGCCATAACCATAACCTCAACTTACATATTTCGACCGCACCTTCCATTATGTCTACACCAAAAAGATTATTTATTATAATATCCTTTCTTAATTGGTAATCGCTCATTTTACATCCACATTTTTTCCGCCAATCAGCAATAAGTTCAGCAGCAGTCATTAAAAAATGGCCCGATCCCACTGAAGGATCTACAATTTTGATATTTGCCAAGACGTTTTCAAACTCGTGTAATTTCTTAGTGTCATCTTTATAGGTAGCATAAAAGTCCTCGAAATTTTTACTATCTAATCCTAATCTTTCTTTTACATAAGGGAATATAGTATTCTCACATATATAACTGGTTACATCTTCTGGGGTATAAAACGCCCCAATTTTTTTATTACCTTTCTTAAGCTCACCTTTTTGTGTAACTTTTAATTGTTCTATCTTAACATCTTTCAATTCACTTACACTAATAACAAATTTTTCGTAAATATGACCTAATACATCTGGAGTTAAATTCCCAATAGCATCCTCTTTTTCTGATGTACTATATTCCTCAATAATCCAATTATAATTGTTTAACTCCCTAATTAGTTTACTCCAATCAAAACCTTCAATTGTCAAGGCTGATTCTTTTATTTCACCGTTCTTACCCTTTATCTTTTTTTCTCTAAATAATCCCCCGTTCAAATAAGGAATATATAAGGAAAAACCATCCGTTCCCTCGATGGGCATATCATTCTTTTTTATACCGCTAAGATATTCAAAAAATATTCTGTTCAATGTAGTATAAAAATCTTGTGAAACATTAACCAGAAATTCAAATAGCTTTCTAGCATCAATATTGGCCTTATTCCCTTTGTTATCTATACCATAAATAATTCCTTTCTCAGCCAAAAAATAAGTGAAGATCAAACGGTCAATTAACCGCTGAGCACACATTACTTTTTCGTTGTCATTAATCTCATCCTGAATGCAACTAGCAAGTTCTATTCGTAAATCCCATAATCTTTTATAAAAGTAGTCAATTACTTCTTTCACTTCGAAAAGAACATTTGGATTGCTTGATGAAAAATCTTCAAGTTTTTTAATTTTTCCCTTAATCCACTCATGTCCCAAACTATGATCTAGATTAAATATAAAGCGTTTATTTTCACCAAAAGTTCTAAAACAGCAAACCCTATTTTCTTCCCAGAACCAATAATAATCAAAATTTCTTCGTTTTTTTAAACCTTTAACAATATTAGTTATGTCTTCCTTATTGAAATTATCAAAGTATGCTATCTTTTTTATTGGATCAAATACATATCGAACACTCTTTCCAACCTCATATTCTTCTTCTATTTCGTATTTTTCCTTGAAAAAACCTTTGCTCTCTAAAAATCTTATATCATACTTTGACATTAACCTCTTCCCCCACTGACATACTTAATAAAAGCCTGTAACTTCAAATCATCATCAGGGCTTTTAGACGCAAAAGATTCAAGCTCTTTCCAGTAGTCTTGTTCTTTAATCCCATCAATAATTTTAAGCACATCTAGTTGGCTGGTAGAATTTTCCTAAAGTTCATCAAACCATTTTCTGAAAAGTGTTCTTGTTTGACTGGTAGTCTGCACAGGAACACACAGCTCAATATTACTGGTAAGGCCTCCCCTTGTAAAATTAGCTGAACCTGTCCAAATATCGTCTGGTACTGATGATCTAAGATAGAAATTATACATTTTGACATGAAATTTCCTATCTAAATAAACCCTGAATTCTATAAGTTCTTTTTCTATCATTTCTTTTAACAACTGCACACAATCATCTGGATACCTGCTGATATTATCTTTTACTATCGAGGTCAAGACTTCTTTTGTGAAACCTGTAGTTTCTGGTCCCATTACAATTCTTATAGGTGACTTGGTGTTCCATGTTTTTTCATTAATATTTTGCAGCAGCCCCTCTGTTAGCATTTCTTTAAATATGTCAAATGACTCTTCAAAGCCAGAAAAAAACAAGTACCCAGTTCCTATATCCAATCTAAACTGAAAATCCTGATCTTTTTTTATCCTTTTTGCCTCATTCACATAATACTGTAAAATATCCTTAACAGCGCCTTCTTCTTGCACAATACCAGCTTTATTATCAATTATTACATTAAATGGATTAACGGTCATAAAGTACACCCTTCATTAAGTGTTATAAGTCATTAGGGATGTTTTCCAGAATTTCGTTGCAATCTTTATTCGACATCTCTTGCTGCTAATTCCTGCCAAAAAACATTATTTACTACCCTGGTTAATTATAGCCCCCGCCCAGTTATAAGAGAGATACGATAAGGCCATCTCTCTCTTTATTAATTATTATTAAAATAAAATCCTATTAGTGGCTTATAGTTTTTATCGTATGTTCGGTAGAGTATGGTCATCTTCTTGCATTACAAATATGTTATCCTCTAATATATAAAGCCATTACTTTCCAGATTATAATTACCTTTTTCGACAAAACGTTGGTTGTTTCCTGCTATAATTTGCTAAGCATTGTAAGCCAAAACAATGTGGTAACTAAAAGTTGATGTAGAAATATAAAATCTGCATCAACTTGCATCAAATTTGCATCAAGGAATTTTGTCAAGGCCGGTTTAAAATTTCCCAAATTGCCGGTTGAAAAATTCCGGTTTTGGCCGAAAAAAGTCCAACCACTCTGGACTATCAAACCGACGCCGACCGCCTGTGGCAGGCGGCAATAAAGACG
>NZ_BDGJ01000034.1 GCF_002207765.1 Calderihabitans maritimus | reverse complement strand
CCCCCTCGTATAATTTGATTTAGAAGTTATCATGGAACCTCTATAAGGTTCTTGATAACCGGGTGTGCCTTTGCGAAAATCAATATAGGTTGGTCCGGGGTCACTCTTTGACACCCCCTGTAGCCCGCTTAGTCGGTGACTACTCGGCGAAGAGTGAGACCCTGCGGTGCGGCGCATGTTTCTTACGCGTGAGCTGAGCCAGCTGGCCAGCCGGCCTCTGGGTTCAGCAGGCCAGAGGTGCACCTCCGGCTGTCCTGCCACGCTCTCATCGCCCGCGAGGTTGTTATGCGCCGCACCCGTAGGGCACGCCCCTACTCTGGGCCAGCCCAAGGAGGGAAAACCTTTGGCTCAGGTCATCTTTGCAGGCATTGATATCAGCGCTCTTAAATGTGACCTGGTATGCCTCGATGAGCAGGGGCACCAGCTCGCGCCAGCTAAATCCTTTCCCAATAACCGCGAAGGTGCTTCTGGTTTAGTCGAGATGCTGGACCATCTTGCCCGTAAGTTTAATATCCAGCAACTTCATATTGGGTTGGAAGCTACTTCGGTTTATGGCATCCATCTTCGCGAATTCTTGCTGGACGCTTCGCAGCTTAAGGCGTACCCTACTGAGGTTTATGAAATTAATCCCGTTATGGTAGCTGGCTTTAAAAAGGCCTTCGGTGCCCGGCGCCCAAAAACAGATGCCCTAGACGCCTATGTTATCGCTGAACGGGTACGCTTCGGCCACCTTGTTCCTTATCGCCGGAAGACTATGGTCACTGAACCTTTACGCCAGCTGACCCGTTTGCGGTTGCATCTGGTAGAGTTGCTGACTGCTGAGCAAAATCGAGCCCTTAATCTCCTTTTCCTCAAGTTCTCTAACTACCACCAGGACAAGCCTTTTAGCCAGACTTTCGGTAAGTCGTCTTTAGCGGTCTTACAGGAGTTTACTCCTGATGAGCTGGTGGAAATGCCTTTGGAAGACCTTGTGGATTTTATCCAGTCCCACGGTAATAACAGGCTGATCGAACCTGGAGAAATGGCTAAGACTTTGAAACAGGCTGCCCGCCGTGCTTACCGCCTTAATCCTAAAATGCTTGAAGCTTGCCAGGTGGCTCTTTCCCTTACCCTCCAGAATATTGACCACCTCAAAAGGCAGCTTAAACAACTGGATAAGGTCATCTGCCGAGAATTAGAAGCCATACCCCAGACTCTAACCAGCGTAAAGGGCCTCGGTCCTGTCTCGGCCGCTGGCATAATCGCCGAAATTGGTGATATTAAACGTTTCAAAAATCAGGCTGCCCTGGCTCAATATGCAGGTCTTACCTGGACCCGTTACCAGTCGGGTGATTTCGATGCTGAAGAACGCCGCTTAACTAAAAGCGGGAACCGCTATCTGCGTTATTACTTGGTCCAGGCCGCTAACTCGTTGCGGGTGCACAACGAGGAGTATAAGGCCTATTACCAGAAAAAGTACCATGAGGTGACCAAACACCAGCATAAAAGAGCGCTGGTCTTGACTGCTCGTAAGTTAGTACGACTGGTCTTTGCGCTGCTGAGCAAAGGCCAAATCTATAAAGGGACGGTGATTAATTAATTGTAATACATAGCCTAATAAATTTCTTGTTTCCAGTTAGTTCCATTCGACTGGCGTGGTTTTTTATTGCCTTTTTTAAGCCTTGAGTTATTTATTCCCATTTTTTGGCCCTTGACTTTTTACCGTGAGTCT
>NZ_BDGJ01000033.1 GCF_002207765.1 Calderihabitans maritimus | reverse complement strand
TCTTCTATTTTTTTGCCCCAAATCCTCCCTTGTGGAAATTGATGGATTCTACCCAAGTTTATTTTACACTAACGAAATAGTATGGTTGTGAGATTATCCAAAAAAAGGCCTATTTGTTCGCTGTCATTCATACAGTCCCCTGTAAACAAGATAAGAATATATAATGGAGTACAATACGGCAGCCACGAGAGCTCCCAAGAATACTAACATTTTAAATATTCCCGGCAGGAGCAGGCTGAGCAGCCCTATAATCCCGGCGAGCACAAAAGCCATTCCTGCCGCCCGGTGCGTTTTCCGCCAAACAGTCTCGTCGGCCAACGTCCATGGAGTCCTTATCCCGAAAAAGTAATTGTGCCTTACTTTGCTCAGATAATTGCCTGTAACAATGAACATTAGAGAAATCATTAAGGGAACCCATAATGAAATGGCCGGATTATACCCCATCCCTGCCGCCAGTACGAGGAAGTAGATTACCATAAAAAACAGGACTAAAATGAAGCGGAACATTTCATAAAAACGCCGGAATTTGGGGTAGTTGGCTTTTCCCGGATCCACAGCCGGCAGATAGGTCATAAGTAGATAAGTACCGAGCATTAGCAGGGGGAATAAAACAATGGTAAATGTTTTACTCATATACCCATCGACCTGTCCCTTCCAGTTCCAGTGGCTCGGTACCAGGTCCGGTAACTGAGGATATAAAGCCAAACCTAACAGGAAAGCAAAAATAATCAAAACTACTGACGGCCAATGGTGACGTACTGGAAAATCATTCACTTCTCTTCCCCCCTTACGGCTTCTTTCAAATCCAAACACCACTTTATTACCTCGTCAAAAACGCTGGTATTAAGGGAATAGTAGATATTCTGCCCCTTTCTTTCATCTATAACCAGGTCGGCCTGTTTTAGAACATTTAAATGGTAAACCGCCAGGCGCACCACCATTCCTCAGGATGCGGGTCGGGAGGACAGCCGACACATTCGGTGCGAATCCTCGGGTCAATGGTTTCCGCAAATGACCTGTACTCCACCAGGCCGGCGGATTTACACGGATAATCTTCCAGACCTTTTCGTTTTCTCGCCGCCTGAACCCGGCAGTCATTCATCTGGAAAACGAAACTGTTAGGCCCTTCCTCAATAATTGATTGTTTGTTAATCCGAGCGTATATTCGAAACTGGAGGGCTTTCTTGAGACCTTCCAGCCCGGGCATTTCCGGCATATTAAAGAACTGTTTAATCGACCAAGCTTCAAAAGGAGAAAAACGGGCCCAGCAGGTATCATTACAGCGTTTTGCATCAAACATACCGTATGCGTTTTCCACTGCCTGAAACCAGACGCCGTCATTGACCAGCCAGTTAACGGCCAGGCTATCCATCAATTTAATCAGGACTTCCCTGGGCAGGTCCAACAGCGGTTTAGGCAAATCATTCACCATTTCAAACCCCAACGTTTTGCCCAATCTTTGCATTTGAATTTCATAACTTCTCTTAAAGGCAGCATTCATAATTTCCAAGGCTTTGGGCATACCAAACTGGTGCTCTACCTCCCTGAACCACAGAGTGTGGTGAACAACAATCCGGTGCAACATGTCAACCAAAAATCGGACCAACTCTTCATGGTTGAAATCCTCAAGGCGTCCAACATCTTTAGTTATGACCTTCTGGTTTCCTTCCTGCTTAACGTCCTTATTTTCTAATCTCATCTAACCACTCCTTCTTGAACTATCTGAAAATTCATATAACAATTCTCTTATCTAACAGCATATTCCTTCTATATACAAAAAAAGCCGTCTTATGACAGCTTTTTACACCGGGGAAAAGAGTATTGGCCACCGTGGATACAATGAAGTTTTCCGTGGTTGTTACGCCACTCTTCCGCTTCTTCTTGACTGATCATACTTCTGGCCCTCGTAATATCTTTACCACAGTAAGGACAATACCACGCACCCCGCTCACAGGCAGAGTAAGATATTTTGTGGCAGTAGATGCATATTTTGTACGGCATTACTAACGTCACCTCTCCACACCAATCTAGCACCATTATAGCACCTTAGGTGGAAATAATTAGTTGAACTTTGTCGTACAGATCAAAAAGTTTTCGTCAGCGGTACAGCAGCAGGTTTTAAAAGGTGTTGACCATACATGAGTTTTTCTACCCTCTGCCAGTTTATGCCGGAAATCTCTGCCCTTCTCGGCTTGGGCGGAAAATCCTCTGGAGAATCTTCCATGAATAGCGGGAGTTCTACCGGGCTTTGACGCGCAAATTTATCTAACCAGACATAAGGGACCTCCGGCGACACCTCTCGCCCGCTTACCTCACCCCACAAAGAGGTCCATACCCGCGGTACCACCCGCCAGTAGTCGTAGCCTCCTCCCCCTAAAGCAATCCAACGCCCTTGGGCATAGTCATGAGCCAACTGATGTATGGCTTGAGTTAGTTTTTTGTAGGCCCGGGTAGTAACAGACAGATGGGAAAGAGGGTCCAAAGCGTGTCCGTCGCACCCGTTCTGGCTGATAATGATATCCGGCCTAAAAGCATCTATAAACGAAGGAACTACCCGGTAAAAACAATCAATCAAGGAGTCATCCTCAGTAAAAGGTTCTAGGGGAACATTTACCGTATAGCCGTAACCCCTCCCGATACCTCTTTCATAAATATCCCCGGTTCCTGGAAACAAGTAACGCCCGGATTCATGAAAGGAAATAGTCAGTACCTCAGGGTCACTGTAAAAAGCCCACTGTACGCCGTCTCCATGATGGGCATCTATATCAATATAGGCTACTCGAGCTCCATACTTTTGTTTAAGATAGGCAATAGCAACGGCCGCGTCATTATAGATACAAAAACCGGATGCCTGGTCGTGCATGGCGTGGTGTAATCCCCCGGCAATATGTAAAACATGGTCGGCTTTACCTTGCATAATGTAATCAGCCGCTACTAGCGTACCGCCCACTATTAAACTGGCCGCCTCATGCATACCACTAAAAACAGGGTTGTCTTCTGTTCCCAAGTTGTAGCGTTCACATCCGGGGAGGCATTTCCCCGCCGCGCCTGCCTGCTTTACCATTTTGATATATCTTTCGCTGTGCACCAGCAAGAGTTCTTCTGGCCCGGCCATTCTCGGACTTAACAAATCTTCGGGTAGAAGTATTCCCATATCCCAACACATTTCAGTTACCAGTTGAATTCGCAATGGGCTGAAAGGATGGGATTTCCCTAAATCATATTTCAGAAAATCAGAGGAATAGACGAAATACACTTTTTTACTCATAGTCCATTAACCTCCAGGAAAAATCCACGACTAGTTTAAATATTACTTTTATATATAATATTCATAATATTTTATATTCTCTATAAAATATGTTTATCCTGCTTTAAAGTCATCCGGTGGCCGTCAACAACTTTCCTCCTTTAATCTCATGCCTCAGAGGACAAAAAAATATTAAAACCGAGCCGCGTTACAGCCCGGTTGTTCAAAACTACATTAATCATTATCTACTCAAGCATCCAGGTATTTGACTGCATTTAAGGCTGCCACCTGCCCTTCTCCTACTGCTTTAGCCAATTGGAAGGGTTTTCCCGTACAGTCCCCCGCCGCATAGAGCCCGGGAATATTTGTTGCCTGTTCCCGGTCGACCTGAATATAATTACCGTTCATATTAATTCCCGGAACCAACTGTCCTGCCGGCACAGACTCCCTTTCAATAAAAACTCCTTCTACCGTTAATTGCCTATCCTCCAATTCTAAGCCCGATACAGTATCCTCACCAAGAATTCTTTTGGGCTTCTGCTTGATTACCGTTACACCGGGTATGGTATCCGGCGCTTCATCATACTGGGGAATATAGTAAACCAGTGTACACATTTCTGCCAGAAATTTGACCTCTTCTTCCCCGTCCTGAGTATAAGAGACCATGGCTACCGTTTTCCCTTTATACAAAGGCCCGTCACACGTGGCGCAGTAGCTTACTCCCTTACCTACTAAGGGTTCTTCTCCCGGTAAAAGCTTCACCTGTTCCACTCCAGTCGCTATGATTACCGTTCGGGCCCGGTATATGCGACCGCTCACCTGTAGGGAAAAAGAACCGTTTTCTTGATAGACTGCATCAACTCTGTCTCGAGTAATGGATATTCCCATTTCCTGAACATGGTTCAAAAAACGCTCTCTAAGTTCTTCTCCCTTAATATGCGGAAAACCCAAATAATTGTCTATCCAGGGAGAACGAAAAAGTTTGGGAGCACAAAATTTCACACCAAATAAAGCTAAGTTTTTGCGGCGAATATGGGCATTAACCGCAGCCGACAACCCTGCCGGTCCACAACCTACAATAGCCATATCATAAGTTTCATTATGCACCGTTTTACCCCCCAACTGATACAAAAAAGCTGGGCAAATTCCTCTTTTTAAGCTATTATTACTTAATAACAAGGAAATAATACATAAGCAGAAAGGAAGATATCCGGTGAAAATTAACTCCTTGACGGAAAAGGTTAAGCGAAAATATAACCGTTTTGCCCTTATATACGACCTTCTGGAAACCCCCATGGAAACGATGATGCTGAATAAATGGCGGGCCGAAGTATGGCAAAAAGCCCGGGGGAAAGTCCTGGAAGTAGGCGTGGGCACCGGCAGAAATATGCATTTTTATCCTGAGAACATACATGTCACAGCCATCGACTTCAGCGAGCAGATGTTGAAAAGAGCTGAAAGAAGGCGTCACCAGTTAGGACTGGAAGTTGACCTTCTTCTCATGGATGTTCAGGAACTGGATTTCCCAGACAATACCTTTGATACCGCCGTGGCTACCTGTGTCTTTTGTACCGTACCTGACCCGGTAAAGGGACTGGCAGAAGTTCGCCGGGTAGTGAAACCGGAAGGAAAAATAATCCTGCTGGAACATGTCCGAAGTTGCCGCCCTTTTTGGGGCCGGACGATGGATTGGCTGGATCCCATCGTTTACGGACTGATAGGAACACATATTAACCGGGACACCGTAAGAAATGTGGAAAAAGCAGGGCTGCAAATCCATAGCATAAAACAACTGTGGCGGGATATATTGCTACAAATAGAAGCATCACCGGGTAAAACTTCATAAATTCTTCACATTTTAATAAAATTCTTTTTAACTTTTTCGCTTACACTTAAGATGTACAGACAATAAATATTTAGAGGAGGTGAATTAAAGTGAAAAAAATTGCCGTGGTGTTGTTAGTCCTAATTTTGGCCAGCGCTCTGGTAGCTCCCGCCGCTCTGGCTGCCATTACCGACCAGCAAAAACAAGACATTTTACAGCTTTTCCAACAGATTGTAGAACTTCGCAAGCAAATCGTTGACAAATACGTAGAAGCAGGTGAATTGACCCCAGAGCAAGGAGAGTTCATTAAAGACCGTATTGACAACATGGCTGAATTCCGCATTCAAAACGGTATCCTTCCCGGTTACGGACGCGGCTTCGGTCCTGGTCCTTGGGGTTGCGGCATGTGGGGAGGTTACCCCGGAAAGGGCATGGGCTGGGGATATAAAGGCTTAATGCCCGGAGGCTATGGTATAGTACAGTAATAAAAAAGGAGAACCTGGGATATTGCCTAGGTTCTCCTTTCTTGTAACTGAAAACTCTGTTCTACCCGCTCTACAATTTCCTCCAAATCAAGTCCTCGCGCATCAATTACCGAAGAAGTCGTTTGTATGTCCTGCATTCCCAGGACATTTTCGTCCCGCCCGCTGACAACTATGGCCTGACAGTTGCGCAATTCAGCACCGGGTTCACTCAAAGGGTCCAAGGATACTACTTCATACCCGCGACGTTGCAAAATCTCACCTACGCCGCTCAGGGTGCGCTCTACAGCAACTCTCCTGCGCATTGCCTGCCACCTCCTATAATATTTCTACCAAATATCTTGCTAAAAATCTGGCTTTCTTATCCACTATTCAACAAGAAAAATAGTCGTACAGGGCAGGCAGATACCGGGCACACAGTTCCCGGTTGATACTGTCCAAGCGAGGATGGCGCAGTCTCTCTTCTTTCAAGGCCTCCAAATCCAAATCAGCGACCACTACCCCCGGTTTATCAGGATGTTCCACCTGGGCCAGAATGCCATCCCGGTTAGGAGTCAAAGCAATAGGGGCAAAAATTCCCGATCTACCGGTGAGGGTATAACCAAAAATGCTGCCTACCAAGCAGCTGCTGATACCGTAAACCTGGCTTTCCTGCACCCGCGGCCAAATTCCCCTTAAGGCTTTCCAGAAATTGTATTCTTCCGGGTTGGCACTGGGAATGATTACTATCTCCGCCCCTTTAAAAGCCACAATCCGAAAAGTTTCGAAATAAGTAGCATCCATGCAGATGGGAAAAGCTACATTACCCACCTCTGTGGAATAAACCCGGAGGCTGTCCCCGCAGCTTAAACCCCACTGCGCTTCAAGGGGCAACAGGTGAGCCTTTTCCTGTTTCCCTACCGCTTCCCCCTCAGGGTTAAAAAGCCAAGCTTGGTTGACTACCTTCCCCTCGGCAGTGCCTACCACCATGCTGCCGCCCATCAGGTACGCACCAAAGCGACGAGCCAGCTCTGAAAAGGTAGTATGATACACCTGGCGAGTTACCGGAGAAAGGTAGTTAAAAATATCCGCCACCTTGACCCCCGGCCCGGCCAGAGTTTCTACTGCTTCATTCAGGGCTCCCCTGCTACTCAGATCATTAATTCCCGGCAACATTCCAATCAGGGGAAGAGTAATATCTTCAGGAAAGGCAACTAATTGGGCCCCTTGCTGCCAGGCTTCTTCTACCATCTTGTACATGATTTTTACATACTCTCGTACATCTTCAACCAGCCGGAGTTCTACCTGAACCGCGGCTACCCGTACCTTGCGATCTCCCGTCGTCGCCGGACGAATTGGTTTTTTGGTCTTTTTCTTATCTAGCCTGTCCAAGTATTGTCTGATTAACGCCGGTCTTGTTTTCCAAAGGAGGTAGCCTAGAAAAGCTTTTTCCTGCAGGCCGGCTAAAATTCTCCTCAACATCCGTCACCTTCCCCGTAAACAGCGGCCAATTCTCGTTTATAAAGACGGCGGTTGAAATGCCGGTATATCGGATAGCTCTCTCGGATCTGCTTCAGCTTTTCCCATGCCAGTTCCCCAACTACCAACTGGCTGCCGGTAGGTTTATCGCTTTTGGCCAAGAAACCTTGCTCTCCCTCCGTTATTTCGCAGGGAGCATAGATGGTAGCGCATCCCGCATACCGGCAGTCCCTCCACCTTCCGGTAAAAGGACTTTCTACCGCAAATACCTGGTTCTGCTGCACCTCTTGCCACATGCCCGCCAGCTGCACCCAGGGATTGTAAGGTTCCGCCACAGCAGTTAGCGCCACCAAAAGCTCAGCACCCTGTAAGGTTAAGATGCGGCTCACTTCCGGATACCATACGTCCGTTCCAACCACCAGACCAATTCTCCCTATTTCCGTCTCGGCTGTTTCTAGTTCTACACCTCTATTAAACCCCAGTTCTTCTTCCTCCCGGCTGAGATGTGTCTGCATCTGGCCCAAAATTTGTTTCCCCTCCGGCCCGTACAGGACGGCCAGATGAAATACACCGCCTTCACGCATTACAGGAACAGTCCCTGCTACCAGATACATTGAAAATTCTCTGGCCAATTCGGAGAAAATTTCTTCATACTTGTCCTCCAGCCGTTCCAGAAGCGCTACCTTCCCCTGAAATCCCTGCGCGGTAACCTTTAATTCCTCTTCCTCCATTAGACCCAGCCAGGTTAAGGGTGGTAGAGCAACCAGGTGGCACCCTTTCCGAGAAGCAAGTTCCAGGTACTCCTGGCATTGGACTAAAAGTTTTCGGGGCTGGCCCCAGGGGATCTCCAGCTGAACGGCTGCAACCTTAAATCGTTTCATTAAATCTCACCCTCACTCGTCTAGTACATAACTGTTCTAAATTTTAACATACAACTTCCCTGCTTGTCTTTATCCGGACACGCACTCCCGCATCCGGCATTCGTTACTTTTGACGAATGTGTTTCAACCAACACCCATGCCGGGCGCACATAAAAAAGATCCCCTGATAAATGTAGGGGATCTTTCATAAAATAAGCTTTATTTACCCAAACCGTGGATGTTTTCCACCTTGGACGCCGCCCACTGGATATCCTTATCTTGGTGGCACTGGAGACAGACAAAGTCCAGGGTAACAAAATCCTTAGCATATTTGCCATCCTCGGTAAACATGCTGGCACCTGGATCGGTATTGATTCTGAACAAGTGTGTCTTGACGTCGCCCTTATACGGACCCAACTTGACAGCCGACTTCGTAGCAGCCGGCATATGGCAGCTAACACAGGTTACACCTACTTTTTGCATGGTACTTCCGGTAAACGTTTCATTAACATCGCTGTGGCAGCTAGCGCAATCCTGGGTAATGGAAAATTCCGCCTTCTTATGCGGGTCGTGGCAGGTAGTACAGTCAAAATTCTTATGCGGGCTGGCCAGCAGTTCGTTATACTGTTCGTGGTGTTGGATGAAACCGCCCTTGGCAGGTATCTTTTCTTTTTCGCCCCTGATATGGCACTGACCGCACAACGCAGCGGAACTATCTACCTTGATCTTGGACTTGTCCCCACCGGCAGCTACGTGCTCAGCACCAGGACCATGGCAGGCTTCGCAACCGATACCGGGTTCAGCCCAGGTACCAACAATTCCCGGTAACCCGTCCTGATTCCCTTCTTCGGAATAACCCGTCGTATGGCATTTACCACAGTCATAAGGTAACTTTTCGCCAGCATGATAATCGCTCCAGCTGCCCACCATCATGTTATACTGGTTGCTCCCCGGGCCGTCTTCGGTAGTAGTAATTATGTAGCCATCCTTGTCCATGTAGCGGGCCTTCCACTTGTAGCCACCGATTACGTAAGAAATATCATCCCAGCTGTATCCTTTCGGCAGCGGTAGGGGATTATTTTTGGCAACTTCGGCCTTCTTCAGTTTCCACGGATGCCCGGAAACTTTGAAGTCATTATACTTGTCAGAGTGGCAAGTTGTGCACTTTTCGGAACCTACATATCCGGCCTTAACTACTTCCAAATTACCCTGCTTCTCTCCTTCCCCGGCAGCTTGCTTGACTTCCTCCTCTTTTGCTTTTGGTTGCTCTGAGGTGGTTTGGCTTGCGCAACCTCCCAGAAAGACAACCACAACTAAGGCCAAAACCGTAAACATTAACCATTTGCTTCGCAATCTGGACACCTCCGCGACTTATCTTTTTTGCATAAAAAAATGTGGTTAAGACTTACCGCTATCGAACCACCTCCTAGCAACAGACTGCTTTATAGAGTTGTGAATTCGACAGCCTGCTAGTTTTTCCTGCTATTTCGTCCATTATATGACATTTTTCTAGGAAATTGGTCACATCTAAGCCAGAAAACTTTACTCAGAGAGCAGAAAAAAGTTTATAAGAAAAAATCCTTGGGCAAAATTGCAGGAAAACAGCAGTCGGCGAGCATTTGCTTTGCAATTCTTTCCTACTGTTTTGCTCGATAGATAACATTTTTCTCCAAAATTTGTCGCATACTGAATAAAAAGTTAATTTCTCAACGTGTTAGAAAGGGGGGGGTCTTGTTGGAGCTGACATGCCCTCTTTGCAACGGTTTAAAGCAGTTCTACTTTCCCTGCCCTCAGTGCAGCCGACCTATGGAGGATCGGGGAGCTTTGGAGAACTTTTTCGGACCTTACAGTCCTTACGAAACTCATCCCCTGTTTTTCAGCTCTACCTTCAGCGAAAAAACAAACCTATACTGCGTTCACCTGTTCGCATGCCCGGGCTGCGGGAAAGATAAGAGAATAAAAATAAGGCGGATAGAGAAATAAAACTGTTATACAAAAAAATCTACCGTTTGGGCAATAATATCTTCAGAAGGGAGGAAACACAAGAATGGCAAAAACCAATCATCTTGAGGATAAAATCAGTATAATAGGGGCAGGTATGGTAGGATCGACCATTGCCTATGCCCTGATGATCTCCGGACTGGCCAAACAATTGGTGCTGGTAGACATCAACCGGGGAAAAGCTGCAGGCGAAGCCATGGACCTCAGCCATAGCGCTTCTTTTGTTAAACCTGTACATATAAAAGCAGGGAGTTACCCCGACTGCGCCGGTTCCAGAATAGTAATTATTACCGCCGGGGCCAATCAAAAACCGGGAGAAACCCGTCTGGATTTGGTAGAAAAAAATGCCCGGATCATAAAAAATATCGTAGAAAATGTTCGTCCTCACTGTGATAATCCCATCTGGCTTATTGTGACCAACCCGGTAGATGTTTTAACTTATTTGGTTTTAAAGGTATCTAACTCTCCTCCCAGCCAGGTAATCGGCTCCGGCACTGTACTGGATAGCTCTCGTTTTCGGCATCTACTGAGCCAATATTGTGAGGTGGATGCCCGTAACGTCCATGCTCATGTTATCGGGGAACACGGCGATTCCGAGGTCCTGGTTTGGAGCACCGCCAACATAGCCGGCATACCGGTAGAAAAGTTTTTCAAGATGGTTGAAATAGATTCTCCGGCAGAGATTAAGGACAAAATTGACCGCCAGGTGAGACGAGCTGCTTATGAAATTATTGAGCGGAAAGGGGCAACTTATTACGCCATTGGTCTTGCGGTTCGCAGGATTGTCGAAAGCATTCTGCGGGATGAACACTCTGTTTTGACTGTTTCCAATCTCGTGGGAGGTATCTACGATGTAAATGATATCTGCCTCAGCCTTCCATGCGTTATCGGCAAAAACGGAATTATTAAAACCCTCCGGCCTCCGCTCACGGAAGAAGAAATCCAACAATTCAGAAGTTCTGCCCTTTCCCTGCAGAAGGTAGCCGGCCGCGTGTTATAAAAAAACCGTACCTTATTTGGGTACGGCTTCTTACCCAAAATTTATTCGTTTAACTCTTCATTAATGATTTCCCAAATAACCGGTTTTTCAAACCCCCGGCGCCAGGAGGCTATCCCTGCCAATCCATATTTCTTGACCAGTTGAACCCGCTGCCGCATAGATATTTCGTTTTCCAACCAAATTTCATAGATGGTATCTCCCTGCCTAAATGTGGCATAATGCTGGCCGGCCGCCTCGTCGAATACCACTTTTGCCCTGTTTCTTCTAATAATTGCTTCCGCCTCCGTCATGGACAATGCCTTGGAAGAAACCTCCAAAATGCCTTCCTCTCCTAGTTTTTCCACCCACAGGCGAGTATAAAAGGGTACTCCAAGTATAAGTTTTTCTGCCGGCACTTCTTCCAACACGCCTACAATTCCTTTCTCCACCCAGGGCAGGGAAGCTACAGACCCGGCTTCAGGACTCCCAGCCCAGTGCTCATCATAGCCCATAAGAATCACATAGTCTACTGCTTCTGCCAGTAACCGGCGGTCGTAAACCCGGGAATAGTTAGCGCTGCTGGACTTGACCGTAACATCAATGGATACGGTTAAACCTTCTGCGTGCAGCAAAGCGCTAAGTTCCCGGACAAACTGTACCAAAAGAGCCTTGTCCTTAAGGTAGACATTTTCAAAGTCGATGTTTATTCCATCCAACTGGTACAACCGGGAATAAATCAAAAGCTGCTTGATAACTTTTTCCCGTAAATCAGAATCCGCCAGAACCTTATGCGTTCGTTCGGGGTCAAAGGCATTACTGAATAAAGCCCACACTTGATAACCCCTACGGTGAGCCCAATTAACGTAATTCAAATCTCCCTTGTTACTCACATTTCCCTCTCCGTCGGCAAGATAAAACCAGGTAGGAGAAACTACGTTGACCCCGGGAAGCTGCCCAATAGTCGAGGGATCAGGATGTTTATTAATCACATGTTCCCAGGTAAGGTTAATCTTACCCGGAGGAATTTCGTTCAGCGGCGTCTCCTTAGGCGGGAGTTCAACTGAAACCCTGTCCTCAACTCGGATGTTATTCTTTTTGACATAACCTGTAATCCCTCTTAGCGTTCTTATACGAAACCATCCATCTTCCGAGCCGAAAATCAGCACCTTTTCTCCGGCCTGCAGGTAATCTACAAAAGGTTTCCGCACCGACCTGCCCGTGCGCACCCGCGTTCTCTTTACCGCTATCCCCTGGATTATCTCTTCGTCCGCCCTATCTATTACCACTATTTTGGTTTCCGGCAAATATTTTACCGTGATACCGTACAGAGGAGCTAAAAACCTGATAGGAATATAGATAAGACCGCTAATTTGGGACACGGGAACGTCCAGCTTCACTTCTTGCGAATTTATGTAGGCAGTTAGAGATGCAGTTTTCATGCGTATGAACTTATCCCGGGTAGTGACAATAACTTTGTTTTTTTCCTTGTCCCAGAATATATGCTTATCTAAATGCTGTTTAACCGTTGGAAGGGGCAGAAGTATTTCATCCTTCTCCAATACCACTTCTTCCTGATTAATCAACCGGTCTCCAATTACCAATGCTGTCTCGTCCGAATCGTGGAAAGGAACTTTAATCATTCCCGGGGAGTAATAAATTAACAGGGACAGGCCTGCCATAAGAAAATAAACAATCCCCAACCGTAGTATCCGATTGCTCAGTATAACCGCTCGACCCGGTAAAGACAATGCGACCCCTCCCCGAGCACTCTGCTCTTATTGTACCGGAGGGGGTCCGGCTCTTCAACGGCAGTTTCTGGATTTGAGATGTAAGATTAAGACAGGTGTTAGTTCTGGTTCTTTAAAAGAGTACGTAATTTACTTACACTGTAGGCACATTGGGCCCGCGTTGCAGGCTGCTCAGGCTGGAAACCGGGATAAAGCAAGCCTTTTTCCCGAGCAACCCGCAGATACCCTTCATACCATTGTTGCGCCGGCAAAACCAGGGCCTTTGGCTCGAGACCCAAAGCTCTTACCAGTACAGTCATCACTTCCGCTCCGGTTATCCGGTCATCGGGCGCAAAGACATCCTTGCCTTTCCCTCTCATCAACCCCTTTTCTAAAACGAGGCGAATTAAAGGATTTGCCCAATGATTTAAAGATACATCCTTGAAGCGCCTGGTTTTATTCCCTGCCTCCTTATGGTATTCAAGACCGTAAACAATATATTTAGTAAATTCGGCTCTGGTTACAGGCCTATTAGGTTTAAAAGTCCCATCAGGATACCCGTTCAGGATCCGCGCCCTAACCAATTCCATTATTTCTTCATACGCCCAGTGGCTACTAGATAAGTCAGAGAAAGTTAAGGAAGCAGCAAGGCTCTCATCCCTTAGCTTTTGATAAACTGTCCTGCCGTCCAAATAAGCTGTCAAGGCCAGTAGCCCCTGTTGCGTGGCCATGAGATTTGACCCTCCTTGCAAGACATGTTTGAAGGAACCGTCCGGCAGTTGGTACTGCAGCAAAACAGTTACAGGGTCACCACCTGACCTGTTCCAAGGAGAGGCAGTTGGATCTAAGCCCAAAGCCACCAATGCCTGAATCACTGTGGCGGTAGATTCCAAGTTCTCTACACCCCAATTACCAAAGCCACCGGAGTCAAGTTGCTGTTGTTCCAGATATTTTAAGGCTTTTTGTACCGGAGGGTCATCGGCGGAAAGCCCCAGTAAGGCAAAAGCTATCAAAGCCGTCGCAGTCATGTCTACCTCTGATTCTTCGACAGTAGTATCAAAGTGGTAACCCCCATCTGGATTCTGCTGCTTTACCAACCACTTGATCACTTTTTCCCGCTCTGGAATAGGCTCCCCTGCCGCATAGAGAGCTATAATAGCCCAGACGTGAGCATTTATCAACCGCTCACCCCGTCCGTTAATAGTGTCGGCAAACTTACCGTTGGAAAGCTGGGACTTCAGGACCGCTTCCAACAAATTTTTTCCCCCGAAATTTCCGGGATCTTTATGGGCAGCCAAAACCCCGAGTATCGTTCTTTGGTAATCGGTACTTCTTTCCGATAGCATGATTCCCTGCCGGACTTCATTTTCTCTCCACCAAACTCCGTTGCGGCCGTCATTACTCTCCCATTTTTTATCAGAAACATCCTCTCCGGCAGCGTACAGGGCTACGGCCCCCCAATCCAGCAGACCACGGAAATCCCTTTCCCGGTAGTACGCATGAAGAAATTTCACCGCCCGTTCTCTGCTGTGTATCAGCTTGGCTCTGAAATCTTCTGCTACCACCGCATGACCTACCCTTATCTCCACCAGCGCAAACAGAAACACTAACCATAAGACCTTCCACCATTTCTTCATCTTGCACCGCTCCTTTACTCAAGATAGGTTACATGAAGCTTCCGTCGGAAGCGCTGCAGAATGCTCCAACACTCCTTGCCGAAAACCAAGCTAAAAACTATATTTCCTATCGCGTGGAGAGTATCCATACCCAAACTGGCCAGATAAGTCATGAAAAAAGATCGCCAGGTTAGCGGATAAACAAAAGCCGTCCACGTCCAGAGATTCATGATCCACCCGAAAATATATCCCCATACTCCGCTGAAAAGGGCCAGCTCCCATCTTCCTAGGTTTGGTCTGATACCGGTCAATATCCCTGCTGAAGCTCCTGCCAAGCCCCAAGCCAGCATCTGCCAGGGTGTCCAAGGTCCCTGCCCTAAGAAAAAATTAGAAACCAGAGCGGCAGTAGACCCTACCATAAAGCCCACCCGGCTGCCGAAAACACAGCCAGAGAGAATAACCAGAAATGTAGTGGGCTGTATTCCCGGAATAGCGGCAAAGGGGACCCTCCCCAACGCAGCTACCGCGGCCAGAGTAGCAATAAGAGCTAATTCTTTGGAAGTTACATGGGTTAACTCAAAATGCAAGTAGAAAGCAAACAAAACGGCTGCCGCTAATAAAACGGCTGCCATGCTCCAGTTATCATCCCTGTAGATAAAAACCACGGCTGCCAGAAGAAAAAAAATCAACGCCAAAGCTATAATAACCGGAGGTCTAGTCAAGGCCATAGGCCACTCCTCCCAGTTGAGCCAAAGCATCCCGATAGGTGATGATGCCTCTCCTGTGGTCTCTAAATAATTTGTTCAACTGCGGAGAATAGAAAATAGCTCCGTCCAACACCTGGCTCTTGTGGCCGTCAGCAACTACCTGCCCGTCAAACATGATTACTACACGTTCAGCAAATTCCGCAGCAAACTCCACATCGTGCGTCACGAGCAAAACGGTAGTTCCCGTATCTTTCAACCTTAACAAAAGTTTTCCCAAACTTTCCTTTAACTGATAGTCTAATCCTCTGGTCGGTTCGTCCAGCAGAAGTATTTGAGGTTGGACTACCAGTACAGAAGCTAAAGCAACCCTTTGCCGTTCGCCGCTGCTTAAATCCCGAGGATTAACATGGCGGTATTTCCAAAGATCTAGCACCTTTAAAGTTCTTTCAATTTCTCCTCTATCTTTAAGATCAAAATTATTTAGAGTGAACTGGAGTTCCCCTTCAACCGTGTCCTGGAAGAGATAATCGTTAGGATTCTGGGACAGGTAACTAACATACCTGGCCAAGTCCTCAGCTTGGCATTTTTTGGTATCTCGACCCATAACCAACACTTTACCCCGGTCAGGCTTCAGTAAACCGATAAGGTGGCGTAATAAGGTACTCTTGCCGGCGCCATTACCTCCTAATAAAGCTACCAGTTCGCCCTCCCGTAGGGAAAGCCGGATACCTTTTAGGACTTCTTTCCCGGGAAAGTAAGAAAACCAAAGATTTTCTACTTCAGCCACAACTCTCGAAGCTTGCGTCTTCACCACTGAGTTGAATGGAAGCTTTGTGGTTTCCGGTTCAAACTTAAAAGCTCTCCTCTCCGCCCAATTCCGCAACAAAGCCCGGCCCTCCTGGACGGTAAGAGGTATAGTGGAACTTCCCAACCAGGCAAAAAATTTGGCTACGGGAGGCAGAAACATAGAATTGTTCTTTATCGCCCATCGAGCAAACTCAGCTGGTGAAGCGTCACATAAAATCTGTCCCTCATCAAGTAAAACTATTCTATCCGCCAGGTGAAAACAGCGTTCTAAACGCTGTTCTACCATAACAACCGTCAGACCCAGCTCTTCATGCAACCTTTTAATTAAGGCCAGTATTTCTTCCGCACTGGTAGGATCCAACTGCGACGTGGGTTCATCTAGTATTAGAACTCTTGGATGCATTGCCATTACTGCTGCCAGTGCCACTTTTTGTTTCTGGCCCCCCGACAGAGAGGATACGGGTAATCGAACCAGTTCCGTCAAATTGAAGAAAGATACTACTTCTGCTACTCTCCGCTTCATTTCTTCCTGGCTTAATCCCAAATTCTCCAAACCGAAAGCAAGCTCTCTCTCTACCCGAGTCATAACTACTTGCTTTTCCGGATCCTGAAATACAATCCCCACCTGCCGGGCTATCTGCCGCCGGCTGTTTCGGTCCAGCTTAACTCCGTCAAAGTAAACATGTCCTCCATACGTACCGCCGTAAAAATCAGGTATCAACCCCGCCAGGACCCGCGCCAGAGACGATTTGCCGCAACCCGACCTGCCTACTAATAAAATAAATTCTCCTTCCTCAATGGTTAAATTCACCTTTCGCAAAGCCGGCTTTTTGTTCTCTGGATAATAGTATGTCAAATTTTCGATCTTATAAAGGGCCATATCTCCCATCCCCAATTCAATCCCAGCGGTACAGCCAGGATAATTTCGATTAAAATCATCCAAAGGAACTCCGGGAAACTATCCACCCAGGGGCCTAATACAGGGTAAAAACGATAAACTCCCCAACCTTGCGTAATACCTACCAAACCGGCTCCCAAAGCCAGAAAGGTAGAAGTTAAAATTAAATAATCCCGAGGACGGAAAATATTAATTTCGTAAAAACTCCTAGAACCGCTACCGTAGCCCCTCGCCTCGATTGCTTCTGCCATCTGCAAAGATCCTTCGAGAGAAGTAATCAGCAAGATCTTAAGCAAAGGCAACCGTTTCCTGATTTTTTCCCTCCTGGTACCTGAGTCGAGCCGCACGCCTCTTATCTTTTGAACATCGGTAATCTCCCGCAATCTTTCAGCAAGCTGCGGGAAAAGGCGAGCGGTAAGCGAAACAGTCAATCCTGACCTTTTGGCCACCCGGGAAAATATATCAAACTGCTGATCGGGATCTACCATAAGCTGGTACAAGCAGATAAGCAACAGTACAGAGAACAACCGGAGGCCCATAGCAGTACTGTAAACGACCGCCTCCAGTGAGACGGAAATTCTGCCTAAAAGCGGCAAATAAGGTCCTCGCCATAAAATAGTCTGCCCTGCTTTGTTAACAAGAGGGTTGACGATCATAATAAGAGCCAGTATAAAAAGCCCGATCTTAATATAAGAATAAAAAGTTTTCTTCTCATCCACCTGCACGATAGCTATTACTACTACCCCTAAAATACCTGCCAGGTACAAGGGATGATCAAGGGCAAAAGACAGGACCCCCATTACTGCCAGATACAGCAAGGCAGTTACCGGGTGCAAAGTTTTTAGAAGGGCCTGTTTTTCGGATAAGGAGTTCACCCGGGAGCCCTCCTTCCTTTAGCGGGCCGGAAGTCCTATAATCAAGTTCTCCCGCACCAGTACGCCGATGTGACGCTCCAACCGCTCTGGGGCACCGGTCAATATCTCTACCGCCTCTTCCAAACCTCCAACATCAACGGCTGTAACCACCCAGAGGGGATACGGATCCCCCGGTCCCGCTCCAGTCGCCAGAATAGCACCTGTACCTGCTCCATACGTACCTTTCGGTAAGCCTTCAGCATCTAAAATTGTGAATTTCATTGCCTGCAAGTCAACAAAAAGACCAACTTTATTCCGTTTTCTGGCCAAATCAGCCAATGTTTTGTACTGCTCCAGCTCCGACCAAAGGCCCACCACCATAGTTATCCTGTCCCGAGAACGGGCCAGGGAATCTTGGTAGGATACTACCTCCACACTGGGAGCACCCAGCTCATTAAGTGCCTCTCCGATTTTGGCTGCCAATTCCTTTTGTTCCGGAGTGAACATAATCCGAACCCCGGGATTTTTACCACTATAACCGTTGATAAAAGGCTGGGGATACGCCCCGACTACCGCCGGTATGAGGTTACCGGTTTCCCAGTTATGATAGTCCCACCAAATTACATCTCCCTTCTGGGGGAAATAATCACCTGCTCCCACCGAGCTCAAAATACCGTTAACCCAGTAAAACCAGTCACTCTTCCTACGAGCAGTACCAGAAATCCCGGTATAACCGGACCTTATACCGTTAATTGAGTTTACAAACCCTCCTCCGTAATGAGTTTCCACCTCCAGGTGCTGGATTAACAGGTCCAGCACTGCTTCCCCCGGGCGGAAAGGTACTGGTGCAGTAAAAACTTCATCAACTCCGAAATCGGTCGTAACCCAGAGCTTAACCCTGTTATCCTCTTGAGGGTTAGCTCCTCCCTGAGAGGATATCTCTTGTCCGCAACCGGTTAACAGCATAACCAGAAGTATAGTAGCAACAATCTTAATGAATTTCAAAGTTAATTCCTCCGCAGTCCGTTTATTTGTTCGAATAAACGGTAAATTACTAACGCAGCTCGAGCTCGTTCTATTTCCTCTTTGGGAGCGAACCGGGTATCATCCATTCCATCGAGGAAACCTTCCTTCAGAGCGAGAGCCACATACGGTCTGGCCCAGCCAGCAATTACTTCCTGGTCTACAAAGCTCAGTTCATCCAGTTGTTCCGCCGGAGACAGGCTGAGAGCCGCCTGCTCCTTTTGTAGAGCTCTGACTAGAATCACGGCCATTTCCTGCCGGGTAAGGGGTTGGTCGGGTTTGAAAGAAAAGTCCGCATATCCTTTGGCAAGACCTGCCGCCCAAGCCGCCCGAACAAAAGGCGCATACCAAGCGCCTTTGGGCACATCACTGAAGGGCACTTGTCCGAGACCATTAGCGCTCAACCCGAGAACTTTAGTTATCATTTTGATAAATTCAGCCCTAGTAATACTTCTGCCAGGAGCAAATTCCCCATTACCTAAACCTTCAATTACTCCTCTAGCGGTTAAATATCCCACAGCTTCCCTGGCCCATTCCCATTCCTCCGTAAGGTCCACAAAACCGGCATTTATTTCACCCAGGACCGCAAATTTGGTAAAGTGGTTAACTAACCCGGTTATCTCCCCGTTGGCCAGATCCAGTACTGCCGGTACAGGTACCCACCGGTTGGAATGCTCGTCGAACCATGCCAGAGCAACCCTTTCTGGAGAGATATACGGGGGCACCACCAGCTTCAGTTGTAAAATGGCGGGCTTTTGGAAAGTGGTGCCGGACGGCCCAAACTCATATACACCGGAGAGGGGAACGTAACCGGCGGGAAAGACCAGCCCGGCTATGCTGCTGTCCTCGATTTCTTCTACTCTGATTACCTGGTCATCCTCCAGAGCTTCCCGGGGTATTTCCAGTTTAACCTCCTGCTGAGCGTCGGTAATTACGTTTTCCGCCTTCCTCTTAACTGGAACTTCCAACTGTACCTTATTATTACTAAGCAGTTGAGCCAGATAAATTTTTTCTTCTTCTTTTATAGGAGCCTCCAAACCCACCACAACCACCGCTCGCTCTACCTCTTCGACAGGAGAAGTAGAAGAAGGTTCTAGATGCGGAAGTTCCTGCAAGATTCGCTCAAGTCTTTCCCGCGCCATCTGGCGGATTTGCTGTCTTATCTCTTTTTCTTCTTCCGTTAACAGGGGACGCTCCAACGGGTCTTGTGATTTATCACGACCGGGAGTTTGATCCTCGCTGCTTTCAGCGTAAAACCAAACTACCGTATCGCCACCGGCTAAAATCTTTTCCCGGGCCGGAATCGGAGGATCATCCCCGTTAACTAAATACTTCCAGCCGGCAGTACTGCTTAAGTCCTCCCTTATTCCGTTAATAGCGGAAACATAAGCTCCATCATACTTAGTTTCATAGCTCAATCCAGTAGCCTCCAAAGCTCCTAAGACCGTGTACCCGTAGGGATTGTCCGGGGAAATGGTAACCTCACCTTCAAATATAACTTCCCCATCGGGACCTATTATCGAAACCGCAACCTCAATCGATTCGTTCCTGTCGCTGCCGTTTGTTGCGCCCCCTCCTTTGCCGCTTTCTTGATTACCGCTCGGCAACTCAGGCAATTCTCCCAAACCACCGCGGAACGCCTTCCGGTAGCTTACCAAAGCCCGGATACTTTCTTGCGTAGGGAAATTATTCCCCCAATCACCTAAAAACGCTCCGCTATCTGGATCCTGATTGTTCAAAAGTGCCGTAACCAGATTATTACCGTTTTTAGCCCAGTCGCTCTGAGTAGGGTCTATCCCCAACTGGCTGAGAGCCATAACCACTTCTGCCGTGCTTTCATAGTTAGGAGACCAATTAACTCCATCCCACGTTATTTCAATCACACCATCATTATTTTGCCATCGATTGATTGTCTCCAGTGCTTCCTGTATGGCCGGATCTTCTTTATCTACACCCAGAAGGTACAGTGCCCGTATAACCGCAGCCGTTGTATCCACGCTTTCAGAACCCCACTCAAGCCACAGGTTATTTTTTCCCCTGGCCTCCGGACGCAGGAAACGCTGCTTTGCCGCTTTCGCCCACGGCGAGAAAGGACTTTCTCCCGCTTCTACCAGCGCAATGACCGCTAGGGCTTCAGACATCTCGGAACCGGCATTAAAACCACCGTCTTCCTGCTGCCTATCCAACAGCTCCTGGACTAAGTTCCTTCCGGCAAAATTCCGGGGATCCCGCCCGGCAGCATTGAGTACCAAAATAGCTTTTATCAAATCGCCGGTTGTACTGAGTTCCTTTTCCGCCAGGTATTCGAGATACGTTTTACCCGTGTTTCCCTGTCGCAGATCGCCCAAGTCTACCCCGGCTTCCGCTAAAGCCAAAGCAATCCAGTCATTATTCCACTCGTCATTAAAGGAACCGTTATCAACCTGCTGTTCGGCCAGGTAACTTACTGCCCTGGCAATGGCCTCCCAGTCGTCATAAATGGTAATCTGTACTTCATCATAGACCTCTCGGTATACCACTCGAATAACCGGCTCTTCCATGAGCTGCTCAGTCCCGAGTCTTAAATGGAACTCTGGCTCCGTAAAGGACAATTTCTGGCCATTATAATACCATTCTAAACCGGAATAGACTTCTCCATAGACACTATCGTATACTTTTGCCTTCACCGCTACCGTGTTATCACTTAGATACTTTGCTCCCTCCGGTGGATGTACTATATCTACAGAAACTGTTCCCCAAGCTTCGGCAGGCAACCCCAAGCAAACAATCACCATCCCTGTAAGAAATACCGTTAACAAATTTATTGCTCTTTTGGTATTTATAAATTTCAAAAATTTCATTTGCTTTCACCTCCATAACCCTAATAAAAAATTAAAAACCCTAACCCTTGGCAGGTTAGGATCTCCCAAAAATTGTCCCCTCCTTCCCACCGAAGGATGTCAACAACCAACCGCCAGGCAGGTCTCCTGACTCGCGCTTCACCTTACTCCCTACGCCTTCCCGGATCAATCACCGGTGGCCTTGTGTAGGTTTCATCCGCGCTCACAGTAGCGGGGGCTGTAGTGGATTTTCACCACTTTCCCTCTTAGCCCTTACGGGACCTGGCAGTTTATATATACTTTTACAGAAGTATAGCTAAAAACGTCAAAATAAACAAATCCTGTAAAAACCGTTCTATAACCCTCTAACCCTTTATTGTCTGAATATTCCAGCAAAAACTCCTCGTAACTCCTATTAGCTGCTAATTTCTTAGAATACTTCCTTTCTTACTAACTACCATTTAGAAGTTTTAAGATTATAAGGCCCAAGATTTTTACTCCCTGCAGCAGAGCATCTTTGCGGAAAGTCATCTGCGGATGATGAAGCCCCGGCACCAGGTCACAACCTAATCCGATCATAATTGATTTTAGCCGTGGCAAATGATAGCTGTAAAAATGAAAATCTTCTCCGCCAGGAGTAATAATAGGGGGAAGAAGGCCGTCTTCTCCCATAACTTCTCTAATAGCCCAACGAGCCTTCTCCAGCATCTCTTCATCAACCCTGGCGGCAGGAACATAAGCCAGTTCTTTCATATCAACCTGAGCTCCTACCGTACCCGTAGCGGCCTTTACCGCCCTCTCTACTTTATCTCTTAACTCAGTCATGGTTTCATTATTCTGGGCTCGCAAATCGATCGTAAAAAGAGCCCGGTCGGGTATTATATTATGCGCTTCACCGCCCGCCTGCAGCCGGGTAACCTTGGCGGAAGCAGGCACCCGGGGATCAACCGAAACTGCGTTAATAGCATTTATCACAGCTGCAGCAGCATTTATAACATTAATACCTAGGTGAGGCCTAGCACTATGGGAGGCCTGTCCGTAAATAGTACCTTCTAAAACCAGCGAGGATCCGTGCAGGACAGCCGGAGAAGCCTGTCCGTATCGGGCTTCTTCTGCCGGCCGAAGGTGAATGCCTACCAGGTAATCTACGTTGTCCAGAAACCCCTGCTCTATAAAGCACAGAGCACCCGCCGCTTTCTCCTCCGCCGGCTGAAATAAAAAGCGTATCTCCCCCGGCGGGTAAAATCCGGAGCAGGAAAGAATTTCTGCCGTACTCAAGACCATAGCGGTGTGGGCATCATGCCCACACGCGTGGACTGCAGTTTCCTCCTGGCCGTCATGATACAAAAGAGCATCCAGATCGGCCCTCAAACCCACCGCAGGCCCTCCTGATTTACCCCGCCAGAATCCTACAACACCCGTCGGCTTAGCCGCAATCACCTTTAACCCCATTTTCCGCATGCGCTCAGCTACATATTGGGTAGTCCTAAACTCCTTCCATGCCGGTTCAGGCATGCAGTGAAGCTCCTCATAGGTACGGAGAATGCGTTCCTGGTTTTCGTCAACCTGTTGTAAAAAAGATAAAGCATTCACTTTTATCTTCTCCCGTTAATTTCTAAATATCTTTTCCAGCCGGGTATATTTGGAAATTCGGTCATGTAAAACCCGGTAGCCAATTCCAGGATCCCTAGAAACCGTTATAAACCCGTCTTCAGAAACAGTTACCTCCGGATCAATTATATCTTCATGCCAATAGCGGGAAGAAGCCGAAGTATCACCGGGCACTATAAAGTTGGGAAGCGTAGTAAGAGCAATGTTATGGGCCCGACCTACTCCTGATTCCAGCATGCCCCCACACCAAACACCAATTCCTTCTCGCTGACATAGATCATGGATGGCCTTGGCTTCCGCCAGTCCCCCCACCCGGCCGATCTTAATATTAATGTACCGGCAACTGCCCAGTTCGATGGCCTTCCGAGCGTCCTCCGCGGAGCGGATGCTCTCATCCAGGCACAAGGGAGTTCGCAGCTGTCGCTGGAGCCTAGCATGGTCTACCAGGTCGTCATGGGCTAAAGGCTGTTCAATCATCATTAAGTCATAGTCGTCTAATTGTTTCAACAGCGAAACATCCGCCAGAGTATAGGCAGAATTGGCATCTACCATCAAGGGAATCGAGCCAAAATGTTTCCGGATATCCTGTACGACCCGAACATCCCAGCCCGGCTTGATCTTGACTTTTATTCTTTGGTATCCTTCCGCCAGAGCCTTTTCTATCCGCTCCAGCAAAATAGAAACACTCTTCTCAATACCAAGGCTTATTCCTACCGGTATCTTCGCCCGAGTTCCTCCTAAAATTCTAGAAAGAGGAAATCCCCGCTCCTTAGCCAAAAGATCCCAGATAGCTGTTTCCAGGCCGGCCTTGGCCATATTGTTGCCCCTTATGGCTTGAAAGAGCCATTTTACCTCCGTCGGCTCATTGATATTTTTCCCCACCACCTGGGGAACCAAAAATTCCTCCAAAATATGCCAGGCCGTGCCCACCGTTTCTTCACTATACAGGGGTGCGGCCATTACCGTTACTTCGCCGTATCCGGTGAAATGGCCAGAGCCTTCAACCTGCACCAAGATAAAATCTCTCTCTTCTATACGCCCGAAGCTGGTCTCAAAAGGGGCTTTTAAAGGCATACGGAGAAGTCGTAAAATAACTGCTGTGATTTTCAGATTCTACCACCCCTCTGCAACACGTAATAATTAACCGGTTCTCCCTTCGCTCGCCAGAAATCGATTACAACCCAACCCTTCTTGAAACAGTGCATAGCCAGTTCCCTCATTGACTTTCTCCAGTGAAAAGCCAGGTTAGGGTCTTTCGATTTTAGATACTGAAAGTCGCTGGGCACAGGAAGGCGCAGCAAATCTCCTTCAACATCGTATTCCGCCTTTTCAACAACCGGAAGACCATCCTGGGTTATGGCAACAGAAGCAGCACAGGAAATCTGGCCTGCATCGAGGCGTTTAGTTTTCTTTCCACCTAACCTGTCCTTAACACGGGAACTCTCCAGGTGCCACTCCACTAGAAACCGGTCGGTAGGAAGCCCCCGGTTAAGCTCGTTCTTCATCTCTCCGTAGCAGTTGATTATGTAAGTACGGCAGATGCCGCCTAGTTTTGCTATATTCAGATTTGCATTAACACTCTCCAGAGGGTCAAAAGTCCACGTTATGAGCTGGTAACCCTTGCGTAACGCCTCTTCCCGCTGGACCAGCTTAAGCCGCCGACCGATACCCAAATGGCGATACGCTTTTTTTACTCCCAGCATGTGCGAGCAGAGATAAACCTGCCCGTCCTTATACCCGGGAAATCCGTAAGAGAACCCTATCATCTCGCCTTTATCAAAAGCCCCTAGCACCACTCCGCCATTTCTGGCAGCAGTAAGAGTCTGGTTCAGAGGCACCACGTCTCTCTCGCTCCAAATCTCCGCCTGTATTTCCTCTAGGCAGCGAAAATCGTCTACCGTTTCCAGGGGTCTTATAACAATATCTTCTTCTTTCATTTTCCTAGCCTCCTTAGCCCCTGTTCATTTCTCTGTTCTCACCTGTTCTTCCTGCTACGCAAACAATATCATATTAAAAAACAATTAACCGGCCTCAAATCGGCCGGTAATAGTCTGGTGGAGGCGGTGGGATTCGAACCCAACGTCCGAAGGAGTTTCGGCAAAAGCTTCTACCAGGATAGTCCCTGTACTGGCCTTCACCGGCAGCACTCCCAGGGACAGGATTACTACCGGCTAGCCCGCTGGAATTTCCTCTGAAGCTAGCAGGCAGTCACTTCAGAGTATCCCGCTGGGTCGACACCCTATCCCGCGCCGCGGGAGAGCAACGGGTAGGATGTGGCTGCGTAAATTAGGCAGCCAGAGCTAAGTTATCTTCTGCGTTTATTTTTGCCCACCGTTTAACGAGCCGGTGGAATCTCGCCTGGCTACTTTTGCCTCAACTTCCCCCGTCGAAACCGATCGCCCCCATATTATACTTTCTTACTCCAGTCTCTACCCCGCAGTGCCTTCTCAATTTCTCTCCGGGCATCCCGCTCGGCAATATCCCTTCGCTTGTCATAAAGCTTTTTACCTTTGGCCAGCCCTAATTCAACTTTGGCCTTGCCTCGCTCATTAAAATAAACTTTCAGGGGTATTAAAGTCAACCCTTTTTCCTGAGTTTTGCCCATCAGCCGATTAATTTCCGCTTTATGCAGCAGGAGCTTCCGGGTGCGCTTGGGATCGTGATTGAAGCGATTCCCTTTCTCATAAGCGCTTATATGCATGTTATAAAGGAAAATTTCTCCGTTTTCCACCCGAGCAAAGCTATCCTTCAAATTGGCTTTGCCGGCCCGGAGCGATTTGACCTCTGTTCCTTTTAAAGCGATGCCCGCTTCGTACGTTTCTTCAATATAGTAGTCGTGTCTGGCCTTGCGATTTTCCGTTACGACTTTAATCTCTTCTCCCAAGCAGTCCACCCCTTAACAGGTATTTACCCAGAGGAAAAATAAACCCTTGATTATAAGCAACAAGGGCTCCACTTCCAATAACCAGTCACTTATATTTTATTCCGCTTTTAATTATAGCATACGCGGGCAACAAGTTCAAGCAAAGTTAAAAAATCGTTGCTGTCAAGTACTTTTGGGTAACTTCTGATATCCTCCAATGTAACCACTTAATATATTATTATTTTACAAA
>NZ_BDGJ01000032.1:35764-59201 GCF_002207765.1 Calderihabitans maritimus | reverse complement strand
ATCCACCTCAGTCATTTCAAGGGTTTCCGGTTGTCGGGTCATTGATTTTGAAGATTAACTGTCAAAGATGAGTATGAGATTTATCGAAAATTCAATACTAACGCCCGCATTCCTCCAGACGAAAATACGGTGCAAAAAATGCACCGTACCTACACTTCCATAATTATCGGTAGGATCATGGGACGTCTTCGGGTCTTTTCATAAAGAAACTTTCCTAAAGTGTCTCGCACGTTGGACTTGATAGTAGACCAGTCGGTTATCTTCTTTTCTTCACAATGCTGTAAAGCCTCACTAACCCTTATTTTAGCTTCCTCCAGCAGTGCTTCCGACTCCCTAACGTAGACAAACCCCCTGGAGACTATATCAGGGCCGGCTATAACCGCACCCGTATCTTTGTTGAGGGTAAGGACTACAATTAAAATGCCATCTTGAGATAACTGTTTCCGGTCTCGTAAGACAATATTACCGACATCGCCAACACCTAAACCATCTACTAAGACCCGTCCGGCGGTAACACGCCCCGCAATACAACCCCTTCTCCGGGTGAACTCTAGTACTTGCCCATTCTCGACTACAAAGATGTTTTGCCTTGGAATGCCCAGTTCCTCCGCCAGGCGGGCATGCTTTATAAGCATTCGATATTCACCGTGGACGGGAATAAAAAAACGAGGCTTAACCAAATTAATCATCATTTTCAGTTCTTCCTGACTGGCGTGTCCGGAAACATGAACCCCAGAGATGGATTCATAGATAACGTCAGCTCCCTGTTTAAAAAGGTGGTCTATGGTTCGGGCTACCATTTTTTCATTTCCGGGAATAGGAGTAGCTGAAATAATAACGGTATCCCCGGGAACTATTTCTACTCTCCGGTGATCCGCCATGGCCATCCGGGTGAGTGCCGACATCGGCTCTCCCTGACTTCCGGTAGCCAAGATGACCACTCGATGTTTAGGTAAGTTGACAATCTCGTCCAGGTCTACCAGCGTTTTTTCGGGGATGGTTAGATAACCTAGCTCGGCAGCTACGCTCATGACATTTGCCATGCTACGCCCGGCTACAGCAACCTTTCTCCCATACTTGTACGCGGTAGAGATAACCTGCTGAATGCGGTGAATATTGGAGGCAAAACTGGCCACTATAATCCGTTCTTTGGCCAGGCGAAATGCCTCCTCAAAAGTATTCCCCACCACTTTTTCCGACATGGTATAACCAGGTCGTTCCGCGTTAGTGCTGTCCGATAGCAGTACCAGGACACCCTTTTCCCCTAGTTCGGTGAGTTTATAAAAGTCGGTAACTTCACCGTCTACCGGCGTCTGGTCAAATTTAAAGTCGCTGGTGTGGACAATGGTACCAATCGGAGTATGGATAGCTAGGCCCACAGCGTCTGGAATACTATGACTGACGCGGAAAAACTCTACCGTAAAAGGTCCGATATTGAGAACGTCTCGCGGTTTGATTCGATTCAATTTCACATTCCGGTGGAGATCGCTCTCTTTCAACTTGTCTTGCAACAGCCCCAGGGTTAGTTTGGTTCCGTAAACCGGTACATTAAGCTCTTTCAAAACATACGGTAACGCGCCTATATGGTCCTCATGCCCGTGGGTAACAATAATGCCCTTAACCAGATGGCGATTTTCCAGCAGGTAGCTAATGTCCGGGATTACCACATCGATACCCAACATTTCATCTTCAGGAAAGATCAAGCCACAGTCAATAACGAGAATGCTACCGCCGTATCTTACTACCAGCATGTTCTTCCCTATTTCGCCTAAACCACCTAGGGGAATCAGCGTTATTTTATTTGCGTCGTTTTCTCCCATCTACGCACCTCCTAAGAAACAATATTTTTTCTAAATTATCCCGACCGCATTAGATAACCCGATACGTCCCCAGGTAATCCCCGTTCCTGAAGAATTAAACCCTGTATACAATAATAAAGCGCCGTGCCAGCGCCAGTAGCCGTTCCTCTTATCTTGTAATTATTATAATTTATTAAACAAAGTAGAACAAGGCCTGATATATCTAGTATAACTGAAAAATGCCTAAAAAATACCAAAAGCGCCCTGAGGCGCTTCCAGTACGTTGAGTTCACTTGATTAGCCCAAAACTTTCCAAGGCTTCCCTGATTACGTTCAATTCCTGAGGGTTGGGTTCCACTAGCGGTAACTTAAGGCTTCCCACTTGGAAACCGGCTAAGCGCATGGCTACTTTAACTGGCACGGGATTGGTAGTTACAAATAAAGCTTTAAACAAAGGGAACAGTTCTAGGTGCAGACGACTTGCTTCCTGGACCTTTCCGTCCACAAATGCTTCAATCATCTGTTTGATTTTTTCGCCTACCAGATGGGAAGCCACGCTCACTACTCCGTAAGCTCCTAGTGATAACATAGGCAGGGTAAGGGAATCGTCCCCGCTGTAAACCCGGAAACTCGAGTCCGTATTTCTAATTATTTCGCTTACCTGATCGAGATCACCGCTCGCTTCCTTTACGGCTACAATATTGTCAATCTCCGCTAATCGGCAAACCGTTTCCGCCGTCATGTTTCTGCCGGTCCGAGAGGGTACATTGTACAGCATAACCGGGAGATTTGTGGACTGCGCTATCATTTTAAAATGCTCATATAGTCCCCTCTGGCACGGTTTATTGTAGTAGGGAACTACTACCATAATTCCGTCTATACCGCATGTTTCCGCTTTTTTGCTTAATTCCACTGAGCTCTCGGTGGAGTAGGAACCTGTACCGGCAATAACCGCTGCATTTTGACCTACGGCCTCTTTAACTGCCCTAAAAAGGTCAAGTTTTTCTTCTGGTTTAAGGTTAGGGGACTCTCCGGTAGTCCCTGCAACTACAATTCCATCACTTCCCGTTTCCACCAAGTACCGCGCCAACTTCTGCGCTTCCTCCAAATTAACCTTCCCGTCCACCGTAAAAGGTGTAACCATGGCCGTTATGACACGCCCGAAATCCATGGAATTCTTTCACCACCTTCTACATAATAATTATCTAGTCACTTAGGAGAAACTGTTGGTGGAGAGCCCTTACTGCCCTCTCCATATCTTCTCTGGCTACAAGACACCAAATAGTCGTGTAAGAATCAGCCGATTGCAATATCTTAATCCCTTCATTCGTTAAAGCCTCTATAATCTTGGCCATGACTCCCGGGATACCGGTCATACCTGCCCCAACCGCCGCCACCTTGGCACAACCGCGACGTACTTCCGGATGGAGATTCATGTTTTTCAAAATTTCTACTGCCTTATCGGCCACTTCATCTCTGACGGTAAAAATAACTGCTTCAGGATACACATTGATAAAGTCTACACTTATGCCGGCCAGAGCCATAGCCTTAAATATCTTCAGCTGAATCTGCGGGTCTTCGTAATCTTTAGTCTCTATTTTGAGCTGAGTGATATTGGATATCTGGGTAATACCGGTAATTATTCGGTCATGATGGATTACTGTAGTATCTTCCAGAACCCCTTTCCGGTTGGCAACTAGAGTTCCCGGATTATTATTAAAAGTGCATTTTACGCGCAGCGGAATATTATTCTGCATGGCAATTTCTACTGCCCTGGGGTGAATTACCCTGGCCCCTTCATGGGCCAGCTGACAAATCTCATTGTAGGTGATATTTTCGAGAGTTTTGGCTTCCTTAACAATTCTCGGGTCAGCCGTTTTGATACCATCCACATCGGTGTAGATTTCTACTACTTCAGCCTGCAAGGCAACCCCTAAAGCTACGGCTGTCGTATCGCTTCCACCTCTTCCCAGTGTTGTTATTTCTCCTTCCTTGGTAATGCCCTGGAAGCCAGCAACTATCACAATCTTTTTTTCCTGAAGGTAACGGAGTACCTGTTGAGGTTTAACCTCTATTATCCGGGCATTCCCGTACTGGCTATCCGTAATGATACCTGCCTGCCACCCCGTCAAGCAAACTGTATCGAAACCCATCCGCTGTAAAACGCCGGCCAGTACTGCCCCGGAAATAATTTCGCCGCAGCTTAATAAAAGATCAAGTTCTCGCTTGCTGAGCTCAGGGTTAGCCGCATTCCCCAACTGGATTAAAGTATCAGTAGCGTAAGGAGCTCCCATCCGTCCCATGGCGGAGACTACAACTACCACCGCGTATCCTTCTCGGCAGGCCTTTATTATTTTTTCCGCCACCCTTTCCCGCTGTTCATGGGTAGCCAGCGAAGTGCCACCAAATTTCTGTACCAGGATACGCATCCTCTTACCTCTATCAGATTAAATTATTTTCAATCAATAACTCACCAATTTGCACTGCATTGGTAGCCGCTCCCTTTCGGAGTTGATCAGCCACCACCCACAGGCAAAGACCTTTATCGCTTGAAATATCTTCCCGAATACGACCTACAAAAACCTCATCCCTACCGGAAGCATCAATCGGCATGGGATACTTTTGCTCCCTCGGGTTGTCGACCACTACTACTCCAGGAGCCTGAGACAATAACTCCCGAGCCTCCTCCGGGGTCAACTTTCGCTCTGTCTCGATAGTAATGGCTTCCGAATGGCTTCGAATTACCGGAATGCGAACGGTAGTGGCAGATATAGCTATTGTTTCATCATGAAACATCTTCCGCGTCTCATTAACCATTTTCATCTCTTCTCGCGTATAATCTTTTTCCACGAACCGGTCAATATGGGGAATAATGTTGAAAGCAATTTGATAAGGGAAAACCTGGGGTGAAATGGGTTCATTGTTTAAGATTTGCTTCGTCTGAGCCAGTAATTCGTCTATAGCCTCCTGACCGGCACCAGAAACCGCCTGGTAAGTGGATACTATTACCCGGCGTATGCGAGCCGCATCATGAAGTGGCTTTAGGGCCACAACCATGATAATGGTTGAACAGTTGGGATTGGCAATAATCCCCTTGTGCCATTTGACATCTTCCGGATTAACCTCAGGTACTACCAAGGGTACGTCCGGCTCCAGACGAAAGGCACTACTGTTATCAATTACTACCGCACCGTACTTGACTGCTTCGTGGGCGAATTCCTTACTGGCACCACCACCGGCAAACAGCGCCAGGTCAACGCCTTTGAAGGACTCCGGCCTTGTTTCTTCGATCACCAACTCTTCTCCCTTGAAGACAACTTTTTTTCCCGCGGAACGTTTGGTGGCCAATACTTTCAGAGAACCCACCGGAAAGTTGCGTTCTTCTAATACCTCCAAGATTGTTTTTCCGACCGCACCGGTCCCAACTACGGCAACATTGTAGTAGGTCATTCTTCACCCCTCCTGATATGTCTCCAGCTTTTTTAGGGTTCAGGATTGAAGGTCAGCCGTCAATTCGGTATTCCCTCAAAACTGGTTGTATCTGGCGCCCTTGTAGTGCTTCCACTATCGTTTCCAATATCAAATCCATGTGAGCAACTAAAGAATTAGCTTTTTGTTGCGGATTATCCTGGCCAAAAGGTACGAGATAAATATTTTTTGTGTTGAGAAGCAATCCAATATTACGAGCGTTCATACTCAGTCCATCATTGGTAGAAACTGCAATGACTACAGGACGCTGATTGCGCAACTGAGCTTTGGCTGCCATTAGCACCGGAGTATCGGTGATCCCGTTAGCCAGTTTGGCCAAGGTATTTCCCGTACAAGGAGCGATAACTACCACGTCGAACAATTTTCCAGGCCCAATCGGCTCGGCATCAACTATACTGGAGATAATTTCTTGGGAAGTTATCCGCCTCAGTTCCTTTTTCCAATGCTCAGTCGTTCCAAAACGAGTGTCAAACTGATTTACCGTTTCAGAAATGATAGGTACTACTTCGGCACCTTCTGATACCAATCTTTCTATTTCTTGCATTATTGTTCCTAATGTACAATGAGAACCTGTCAGGGCAAAGCCAACCTTCAAACCCTTTAGCCTCATGCCAAGCACCTCCGTGCGGTTAATTCTAATTCCTGGCTGATTAACCTAGGGATTACCTGGGCCAATATCCTACCAGCCGTCTTAGGAGCCACCTTTCCCGGTAAACCGGGAGCCAGGATAGCCTTTATACCCAGTTTTTCGGCAGCTCGAAAATCGGTACCGCCAGGAGATGAAGCTAAATCAATAATTAGAGTCTCTGGCGAAACATTAACCAGGATTTCCTCCGTCAAGACTAAAGCAGGTACCGTATTAAAGACAACATCCGCCTCTTTTATCCGGCTGGGCAGTTGATAAAAATCGCAGGTACTGTAACCTAATTCAAAGCAACGTGCCAGATCCGCTTCCTTACGAGCTACAACGGTAACTTTGGCTCCTATTCCGTGAAGCATACGGGCTAAAGTTATCCCCACTCGGCCAAACCCTAGCACATAGCTTCTACTGTTATGGATAGTAATAGGAAGTTGTTCCATAGCTATTTGAATGGCGCCTTCGGCGGAAGGAATGGAATTCCAGATGGCAACTTCGTCTTTCTCCGCAACTTCTACGAGACGCAACTCATACTTCTGGGCCCAAAATTTAAGAAAAGGTTTGGCTACACCTATAAATATGGGAACGTTTCGAGGTATATCTTTTACTATTTCTTCTGTAAGGAAAAGCGGTTTTTCCGCATATGGAGCCCGGACGTTTCCCTTTTCATCAGTTCCCGGCATGGGTAAAATGATAACATCAGCACCAGAGACGCAATGTTTAATAGTATCGACGACCTTAACTCCTTTAAGCATCTCATGAGGAGGAAGACCAACAACTTTCACCTGAGCTCCTCTACTAAGCAGTTCTTCAATGAGAAACAATTCTCGTCGGTCTCCACCTATTACGGCCACTTTAATCCCCGTTAGATCGCCAGGCATCACAGGATACCCTCCTCACCCTAGCCGTGGACTACTACAATATATGTGGAGGGGTAAACGGAGGTGCCTGTTTACATTGCAATTACTCAAGTAAATTCTCCAATCCATAAATCACCCCTTTCATCCTTTTAACTTTTTTTATCGCTAACAGCACGCCAGGAATGAAAGACTCCCGATTGATGGAATCGTGGCGAAGGCTCAAAGTTTGGCCTAGACCGCCAAAAATCACCTCCTGGTGGGCCACAAGTCCCGGCAGACGAATACTATGAATTCGAATTCCCTTGTAGTCACCACCTCTAACTCCTTTTATTTTTTCATACGAGTTATCCTCGGTGGGATTTATTACTTGTCTCTCCTCCATTAACATTTCCGCCGTTTTTAAGGCTGTACCTGAAGGAGCGTCTAACTTCTGGTCATGATGGAGTTCAATAATCTCCACTTGGGGAAAATACTTGGCAGCTTCCCGCGCGAACCGCATCATCAAAACAGCACCGATGGCAAAATTGGGAGCTATTACCGCAGCCAGTCCTCTTTGTTCGCATAAAAGATGAATTCTTTCTAACTGTTCTTCATTCATACCCGTGGTACCTATAACCGGATATACGCCATTTTCTAAGGCGATGATGGCATTCTCTACTGCAGCGTCTGCTATGGTAAAATCCACCATCACATCAGGTTTGCTTTCCAGAATTGTTTTCTTCAGGTCTTCCCTAACATAAACTCCTGCTGGATTCATCCCTACCAACGGGCCAATGTCCTGTTCCAAAAAACGCAGGTCTATTGCACCTACCAGTAAAAGTTCTGGATCGTTTAGTATTCCTTTCACTACTTCTTTACCCATCCGGCCCGTAGCCCCGGTAACTATAACCCTAACCTTATCGTTCAACCGCTCCACCTCCTGGTTTGCTATCTATTATTCCCCATTCTTAACGAAAAGCCTTTAAGTTTTTTAGCCACGAATTAGAAATGAAAATATAAAGCGGCAATGAGCATTTCTGCTCATTACCGCTAATGACAGCCAGAAATACTCATCTCTTACCCTCTGTGAGATAGTTCTCCACCTGGACACCGGGCTCATGACCAGGTGACAGTGCTACGCTTATTTAGCGCAGCCCCAGTCTGCCAGGAATAGGGGATCCTGACGACTTCGGCGGAAGCCCCTTTCTAGACAGTTCATCGAACCCCCTCGTTCTTCCTGTCCATACTCATGACGTCCGCGACCTCTACCTCACCCCGCACAGAGATGAGGCAACTCTATTCTGTTATTGTCACATATGGTAACACAACTTACCGGAACTGTCAACTATAGCAAGCTTCATTGACCCTACCGATTTTCTCAGGGTTTAATATAGGCATATCCTTCAGCCTGTTTTTTGGCAATTTCCGTTATACCGGCGGGTACCACAACTACAAACGCAGGTAGGCTGTCTTCGTCAATTGACTCCGCTTTAAGGGCATTCCGGCAAACTACGAACTTTACGCCCATCTCCGATAACTTTTTCAACTGATTCACCGGCGCCCCTTCAACTGTCCCGCAACTTGGTCCTTGGCTGACATCACCGACCTGCGAGCACTTGTTTCCGAAGATAGAAACCGCCTCGCCGTTAGCCAACACCTCAATGTCGGCATTTTGGGGACCAATATCATTTATAAAGTTATTGATGTTACCAAAAACTACTTGCCACCTGTTAGATTCGTTTACATGGAATAAAACTTTCAACCTATTCATTTTTTACCCCCCCTGATTTAGGTTGTTTCTTGTCTTTAACGACGCTTTAAACATTGTGATCTAGGATAATATGGCCTTGGGCCATTCTTAAAGCTAGTCCACGACATGGCCTAGCTTGTAAACGGTTAAGCCAGACTTTTACAACAGGAAAATGGTAGTCGATACGGGGATGAAACAACCAACCGCCAGAACTGTTTCCCAGGTGTATCAATATTTGCCCGCGGCAGGATATACCTAGTATTTAATTAGGTCGCCGTACAGTTCGGGCCTCCTAGCTTGCAAATAGAAGGTACCGCTCATAGACTTTGCTTTCTGCAGGCGGATTGTATTTATAGTAGCGGGGTCAAGGTCAACTACTAATAGTTCTTCTTTTCCATTAAAAGCTTCCGCTATCACATTGCCCTTTGGATCAATTACCATGGCCCCGCCACAAAAACTTTGCCCCACTCCATCGTAACCTATCAGGTTACAAGCTGCTACAAACACGGAGTTATCATAAGCTCGAGCCAATAGATATTTTTTCCAGATGTCCCGACGATTACCCACGGTAACAGGGGAGGCGTGGGGAGCAAAAATAATCTCGCTTCCTTTTAAGGAAAGAATTGCTGTTACCTCTGGAAAATGCAGGTCCCAACATATTTGAATACCAAACTTTGCCTTATCTGTCGAAAATACTGGAAGATTGTGGCCCGGAGTAAAATACGGCAGCTCACTCTTGCCCAGGTGTGTTTTACTATACTTTCCTAGTTTGCCATTAGGAAAAGCAACAAGCTGCGTAATCAAGGGCTTCTCGCTGCTAGACTTTTCTGCCATACCTACCAATATAACCATATTCGCTTTCTGGGCTAGCTTGCTAATAGTCAGAGCACTTTCGCCTGGAATAGGTTCCGCTGTTAATCGGGCTTTTTCTCGGTTATATCCTTGGACGCATAGTTCAGGAAAACAAATAATATCAACGTTTTTGGTAGCAGCTTCTTTTACGAATTGTTCAATCTTCCTTAGATTCTCCTTTACCTTACCTGTTTTAGCCTGCATTTGTACAACCGCTATGCGTGTTTTTTTCATTTCTATCTCCCCAGCCTCGTGCTTTAACTTTTCACCCTATATATTCTACCCCGGCAAAAACGTATCCTGCTGGGCTTAACAAAGCTATTTACCTATTCTTGTAGAAACTCTAAGAACGGGTTTTTTATATCGACAAGAGCATTTACCGTTAACTCAACTAAACCGCCGTAATGAATGTTAAACTTCTCAGTTGCCCCATAATACTCCAATAAATCTCTCATTGTACCTTTACAATTGGAACATGGCGCACAAACATATTTAGGGATGCCGGGATCTTTAACTGTATCTTGAAATGCATCTAGTATTTGCTTGAACTTCATTCTACTACTAACTTTGTTCCTAAACTCGGGAAAATTCATATAATTCATAATAGCAAAACCACTTCCACCACCGCAGCAATAGTTGTGTACTCCATGAGGAGTCATTTCTCTAAACTGCGGACAAATTGCTTTTAAAATATTCCTTTGAGGTTGAACAACCCCCATCATCCTAACAACATTACACGGGTCATGCAAAGTTACGGGAAAATTATTCTTACTAGGATCAAGTTTAAGCTTTTTGGTCTTTACCAAATCCCAAAGAATGGGCAGAAAACTCTCTCTAGGAATGTTATCTTCACCGGTAACTATTCTATCCATGCTTACGGCAGCTGCCTTGTGGGCATGACCGCACTCCCCAATTACTATTCTATTGACCCCCAGATCTTTGGCGACCTTAAATTGTTGTAGAGCGATCTTTTTCGCTTGCAAATCATCATACCAGATTCCGTAATTAACATTATCGTATCCCATCATCTCACTGCTCAAAGTCCAATCTAAACCTGCTTCTTCAAACAAGATCGCAAAAGCAGCAGGGTTTTCCGGCCAAGACATGAACTCACCGGCATTGTGAACTAAAAGAATATCCGCACCCTTTTTATCTATTGGTATCTTAATCTTCTTGCCCGTCTTTTCTTCAATCTCTTCCTCAATAAACTCAATCATATCTAAAAGAGCGGGCTTAGTAATACCGGTAGTGGAGCCTGTTTTTAATTGTAACATCGTTCCCTTTTCATGAAGAGGTTTGGGAGCTATTCCCATTTCCTGACTAAATATTTTCCTAATCTCTCTGGCCAATAAAGCATTATCCAAGCCCAATGGACATGTTTGCGCACAACGTCTACATAGATTACATCTGTAAGCAAGTTCTCCGAGCCTGGCAATTGTCTCCCAATTAACATTTATATCTGCACCAACAAATCTCCCTAATATTTTGCCGCTCTTTGTAAAATATTTTTTGGCAATTTTTCTCAATACCTCGGAACGAAAGATAGGCCTATAAATTTCGTTTTTGCCACTTGCTTGGTACACATGACAGGCTTCTGAACAAGTATTACATTTAGCACAGTACTCAAAAGAAAGTAATAAAGGCTGGATAAAATTTCTATTAGTCTCATCAGAAAATATTTTCTCCAACCCGCTCAAAAATTTCTTAACGAACTCTTCCTCTTCTTTTTTTGTTTGAGGTCTAGTAAGCGTATCTATTCCAATATAACCGTCAAGTGAAGCACAATGCTTTTCTTTCCAGGAATCTTTTGGCTCCGTTAAAGGCGGTTCCATATCAGGGTCATCATAAGGAGCAGGCAATTCCATTAATTTACCAAGTTTAGTTAACTGCTCGCCAGGCCTACCTATATCTTGTGGTTTTAAATCTCTATTTTTAACCATTTTCCCTCTCCTCCATCACAATTTCTTACTGTGAGTTGGTTTCACCGGTTTTACAGTGAGGAGCCGACCAAGATTTGCTAGGTTTAAAACGTCCAGCTTCCTTAACTTTATTCTCTACTTCACTACCGGGTAAATTAGGGTCGTTGTCCCATAAAACTTTATGGAAAGTAAAATACTTACCCACGTAATGACTCATTTTAGATAAAGGAATATATATCAGTAAAAGTCCCAATAAGACAATATGCACCGTGAGAGCAGTGTCTGCTTGAATCGCACTGAAAGTGAGCAGCCTTTTCATAATATCTCTGCCATAATTAAAAGCAGGGTCGGACGACCACACTATGAGTCCTGTTACTAAGACGGTAAAAATGAATAATAAGTTAAAATACTCCTGAGGAGTTGTATACTTTTTCAGTGTTTCATTAAAAACTCTTTTAAGAAATAAACCTCCTGCTCCTACAGCTGCGAGAATTGTTCCTATACTTCCAGTAAATAAGGTACAATAATATATCAAAGCCGCCCACCAGTGCTTGTTTACACCTGTTTCGGTAACCATAGGCAAACCAGCAATTTCTGTAATAGCACCAATAAATAACAATACAGTCCATAAAGCTAACAAATAGATACCCAAGTGGAGGGCATATGAAAGCCACCATAAAGGTCTTTGGTTTATAAACAAATTTTTAATAAAGAGCATTTCTTTGAGCATTTCTTTAATTTCTCCCGCCAAGGAAGTCTCCCTTGGCTTTTCCCACCATTTAACTTCCTCATAGTAAGAACCACCGTATTCCCCTCTTCCCTTCTCTTTTGGGACGGGATATAACTCCCATCTGCTATGCATAGGCATCTTTGCGTATTTCATTGCTTTAGACAAAGATAAAATAATGAAAGCAAATAGGGATATATACATAAAAACTAGCAGTAACAATTACATTACCTCCCTCACGGCTCTTGACTTTTTCCCGTAAACTTCTTTGGTTTGGGCATAATTTGTGGCTGCCGCTACAAAATTTTCCGCCCATCCCTTTACCCCTAAGGCGTGGATGTGATTGTAAGAAGCCAACAGGTTTTTGTAAATGATGCCGTCCCATTCTCCATCAATGCCGTGACCCCGCTGGACTTTAAAAGCAAACTTGACCTGCGTTTGGTCTAGGTTTACTATACGGGAGTTGTGAAATTCGTGGCCTTTTACAGTGGTATTTACTGAAAAGAATGGGTTTTGTCGTACCACCTGCATCAAGGTATAACCATGACCCTGGGGTTTTGCTTCCATGGTTACATCAAAGGGTAGAACCCCTACCATCGGGTAAGACCGTTCTTCCTTGATGATACTTCGTCCTAAGTACATCAACCCACCACACTCGGCATATACTGGTAATCCTTGTTCAATCCTTTCGGCAATGCTATGACGTAAAAGCCGATTGTCAGCCAGTTGGGAAGCAAAAATTTCCGGAAACCCTCCTCCGATAAACAGCCCGTCCAAGTCCGGTAAAGTAGTCGCCTCAAGGGCATCTATATATACCAGCTTTGCTCCCGCCCGCTCCAGGCACTCTAAATTTTCCGGGTAATAGAAGGTAAAGGAACGGTCCCTGATAACGCCAATAGTTGTACACTCTTTCTTTGACAAACGGTCGCTATTCATATTACCAGGAATCATCAAACTAGGTGCTTGACGAGCTAAATACATTATCCTATCCAGGTCTAGGTTTTCCCGGGCAACAGCCACTATGCTGTCTATAACTGCCTGCAAGTTTTCATTTTCCACTGCAGGAATCAGCCCCAGGTGTCTGTTAGGAATTACCAACCCGCTATATTTAGGAATACAGCCCAGCACTGGCAAACCGCAGTATTCTTCGATAGCCATGGTAAGCATTTTTTGGTGCCGGCTTCGAGCCACATTGTTGAGAATAACTCCTGCCACGTTTAAATCGGGGTCAAAATCTTTAAACCCTCGCACGATGGCGGCAACACTGCGGGTCATGCGCCGGCAGTCCACCACTAGCAAAACCGGCGCCCTAACTATTTTCGCTATCTGAGCGGTACTGCCACTGCCATACAGGTCGATACCGTCATACAGACCCATGGCCCCCTCAATAACTGCCACATGCGCACCTGCAGCTGCTTGCACAAAAGAACCTACAAGGGTATCATTATCCATAAAAAAACAATCCAGATTACGGCAGGATCGACCTGCCACCAAAGACAGCCAGCTCGGGTCGATGAAGTCGGGGCCTTTTTTAAAGGGTTGTACATAAAAGCCTCGAGCCACCAACGCCCCTATCAGTCCTATGGTTATTGTTGTTTTTCCCGATTGTCCCTGGGGAGCGGAAATGACCAGCCGCGGTATATTGGCCAACTTTTGCACCATAAACCCTCATCTCCTTTGTTCGAAAGGTACACCAAACCGGTGGCGGCTAATTTCTTTATTGCTTGCTCTTTCCGCTTGAACTTCTCACTCCTATTTCGGCCCCTTCTCCAACATGCATTTTGAGGCTGTCTTGTAAACATAAACATCTTTCTAAATCACGGTTTTTTAACTAGCGATGCGGGCAAAGCAAAAACTCCGCCTTCCAGGAAGACAACATCATTAAATTTTTCCCCTTTTAAAATGCGTACTGCCTCATAGGCTCTGACACCCAATTCGCATAAGGTGATGATTTTACGCTCTTTTGGCAGTTCACCTATTCTTTGGCGCAGCTCATAAAGAGGAATGTGCACTACTCTATCATCTGCCAGCGGTCTGTCATCGGCTTCCTCCGGGGTCCTGACATCCAAAATTACAAATTGCTCTTGGCTGTTTAGCATTTCCACGAATTCTATAGGGCCGATGCCTTGAGCCAGCCCCTGTGTTTTATTTTTGAGAGTATTAGCAGCAGAAATACCCAGGTCGATTGCGGTAGCAAAGGGCGGAGCATAACCCAAGTCCAGCTTCGCAATTTGGTCTATATTAGCCCCTAATTGTATGGCGGTTACCAAAACATCCAACCTCTTAATTACTTCGCCGGGACCGACCACCTGGGCACCCAAAACCTTCCCCGTTTCAGCATGGGCCACCACTTTTATGATGCCCCCCGCATGCATGGGATGATAGTGAGCTGAATCCAGCCCTGCCACCAAAGCCTTAGTTACTGGATATCCTTTCTCCCTGGCTTCTGTTTCTGTCAGTCCTGTCCTGCCTACATTGTAGTCAAATATCTGCATCACCGTGGTTCCCAGTATCCCAGGATACCTTTCCCGGTACCCGGCTAAATTGCTGCCGATTACCCTACCCTGTTTATTGGCTGTGGAGGCTAGCGGTACATACACCGGTTCCCCAGTTACCAAGTGCCTGTTTTCGATGCAATCTCCTGCGGCATAAATATGGGGGTCGCTGGTAAGCAAAAATTCGTTGACGGAAATAGCCCCTGTGTTACCGATAGCCAACCCGCATTCCCGGGCTAATTCCACATTGGGCTTAACACCGCACGCTAGAATTACCAAATCTGCTTGCAGCGATGTCCGTTCCGTAATAACCTTTGTTACTCTACTTTCATCATCACCCTCAAGAGCTACTAACCTCTCCCCCGTCCGAACTGACACGCCGTGCATTTCCACCTGGTCCCGGACTAATTGAGCAATCTCAGGGTCCAATGCACCGGCCAGTAAATGCTCTTTCATCTCTATAACAGTAATCTTTCTCTTAGGACCCACCAGGGCGTCGGCAGCCTCCAAACCAACGAGTCCACCGCCGATGATCACTATATTTTGGGCCCCGGCTTCTAAGGCTGCTCTTATTGCCACCGCATCATCAGGGTGGTGCAGGGTTAGGACCCCTTCTAGGTTTGTCCCCGGAACGGGAGGAATGACAGGTTCTGCCCCAGTAGCTAAAACCAGTTCATCGTATTGAATACTGTTTTCTTCATTTCGTTCCAAATCGTAAATTATTACCTCTTTCTTCGCCCGGTCTATATATTTAGCCAGGGTACGTGTTAAAAATTTAATATTTTTTTCCTTAGCAAAATACTCCACATCCCGGTTAATGCCTGATGGCGTAGCAGTCAGCTCGCTCACTTCTCCAACCATTCCTGCTAAAAAAAGGGGAAGTCCACAGGCACCGTAGGAGATAAGGCGCCCCCGCTCCACCACTGTTATATCCGCTTCCGGCATCAAACGCCGCGCCCGGGCAGCCACCTTCGGGCCTGTTGCTACTCCACCGATGATTACTATCCTTTTTCTCCCTTGCATCCCGCAGCCTCCTTAGACCTTCTAAAAATTCAGTAGGGGAATAAACCCCCTACTGAACTACAAAACATGTGCAAAGCCAGTAAATCCATTACACGCAACCCGTCGGTTTAGGTAGCCCGGCAATCTTACACGCACCCTTGGCCGGGCCGCTGGGGAAGAGTTCGTAAATTTTCTTCATGTCATAGCCCGTTTCCTTACACAGCTTTCTTACCATAGGGGCAATTCCATACTTCTTGTAGTATTCGTTTAAATACCTGATTACCTTCCAATGGTCTTCCGTTAATTCCTCGATACCTTCCGTTTTGGCCAAAAACTCCGCCAGTTTTTCGTTCCACAGCTCCGGATCCGTAATGAACCCGTCCTCGTCGACCTCAATTTTTTGACCTTCAAACTCAACGAATGGCAATTTAAGCACCTCCGTTTTTGTTTTTAAATTTTTAATATTTTTTTGAGTAAGGAGCCTGCAGTTATAGGCTCCTCCTATAAACCAGCGCTTTGCCGATCAAGTCAGTTTTGCCTTTCATTTCTACCTCGATCTCGGATGTCCATACTACGCTTATTCAAGAGTCCATTCAGTGCGGGAGGATAATTCCACCTATAATTCCTGTACGGAAACGGCCTCTGCAGGACAGACGGCCACACAGCTCTCACATCCCAGGCAATCTTCGCCTACAACCTCAGCCGTACCGTCCGTAACCTCCAGAATGTTGGCAGGGCAGGCCTCTGTACATTCTCCACAGCCCGTACACTTGTTCGTATCAACGCTAACCAAATACATAATCTTTTTCCCCTTTCCTGGTGGTCTGTATAGCGGATCGCTGCTGAAGAAGCAATCCCGCAGCGACCCGCTCTGCATCAGTCTTCCTTCTCCTTTAGCTTGACGTAAGAAGTCCCCAAATACAGAAACTCTACCAGATCTTCTTTAGCCAGTTCTTTGATAACCTTGTCAACTACCGATTTCTTCTCCTGCAAAGCATTGGCAATATCCTTGCTCTTGGCTTTATCGACTTTTTGAAGGTATTCAATTACCTTCTGCCGCAATTCACCGTTGGGATCACCCAATGGGTTCACCTCCCCTTACCACTTGAAATTGGTAGTGGTGCGGAAAGTAGGAACAGAGAAAATGAAGTCATCAATATGCTTGTCTGTGAAGGGTATTCCGGTTAGTTTAAAGAAGTTTTCCCAACCTATACGTTGTATCCATTCGCCTACGCGCTCGCCTTTTTTCGCATTTGCAGCCCATACTTCCACTATGTTTCGTACAGCCTCAGTAACCTCCGGCCATCTTGGAGGATTATTGGGCAGGTAGGGAATGGCTAAACGTGAAAAGGCCGGCGCGGTCCTGGCGTTTGAGACCTTGCCTCCCACCAGGATAGCTATACCGTCATTTTCCGCATCGATGATTTCCATAGCGGGGCACATAGTATAACAGTTCCCGCAGTACATGCATCTTTCTTCATTTACCTTGACACTCTTCCTCTTGGGATCTGGTTTGATCGCAGCAGTAGGACAGCTGGCAATCACCGTTGGAATCTCACAAACCTTGGGCAGTCTCTCATGGTCTATTCTAGGTGGGGTTCTATGAATCCCCAGGATGGCAATGTCAGAGCAATGGACAGCCCCGCACATGTTCAAACAGCAGGCCAAAGATATTCTCAGCTTGGCTGGGAGATCCATATTAACAAAGTGCTCATAAAGGTCGTCCATGACGGCTTTAACGATTCCAGACGCATCAGTGGCTGGCGTATGGCAGTGAATCCAGCCCTGGGTATGGATCATATTGCTTAGGGAATTACCTGTACCACCCACCGGCAAGCCCTTTTCTTTTAATGCGTCCAGCAAGGGTTCAACATTTTCTTTCTTTGAAACTAAGAATTCCACGTTGTGCCTACTGGTGAAACGCAGGTAACCGTCACAAAACTCATCGGCCAAGTCACAGATTTCACGAATAAAATCTATGCTAACCAACCTGGGAGAACCTACTCGCACGCTGTACAACTCTGCTCCGCTTTCCGATACGTGTTTCAAGACACCCGGTTTGACAATTTCATGATATTTCCACTTTCCGTAGTTCTCCTTAATGACAGGAGGAAGCATTTCTCTAAAGTCAGGAGGTCCGATGTCTGTTCTACTCATACCCCTCACCTCTTGCAGATTTTTGATTGCTTTTTTTATCGCTTTCTACTTCTTCTTTACTTCATCAGGTTGCCAGAAAATATACGGGTTAGCCCTAGGCTGGTACACCATCTGCGGTACGGCTGGTAGTCCTACAGCCCGTAAGAAGTTGCCCATACCTTTTCTGTAAATAAGTTCCCCGATTCTTTCTCTAGTCTTGCCGTTTTCATCCCACCATTCCCAAATTCGCTCCAGTAGGTCTTTTAATTCCTGGTAAGGAGGTTCCATCTTCATGAAAGGCACTATCACCCAAGAAAGAAACGCAGATTGCAGGATTGTAGCCTTTCCGCCAATTAGAATAGTAGCTCCCCTTTCTACCCCGGGTCGCAAGGCTTTTGGCATCCTGTTGATGCAGTGCATACATCTGACACAATCTTCCGCCTTTAACCGCAGTTCTCCGGCATCCTCATCAAATTCCAAAGCCTTTGTGGGACAAGGTTCACAAACTTCCCCTTTAATGTCCATACCTGACGCGGCATACTTCTTAACTTCCTCTTGGTCGATTCGCAGGCTATCTCGCCAAGTGCCGATGATCGAAAGATCGGCTCTGGCAATAGAGGCCACGCAGTCATTGGGACAACCGGATATTTTGATCTTAAACTTATAGGGCCACATTGGCCTGTGTATCTCGTCCTGGTACGTCATGGTCAGGTCGTGACACAAGTCCAGGTTATCGAAACAAGCGTACTCACACCGGGCGGGACCTGCGCAAGTGCTAGGGGTCCTCAGGTCGGATCCGGAACCGCCTAGGTCAAATCCGGCATCACTCAGTTCGTCAAAGGTAGGCTGCAGTTCGTCAGTTTTTGTGCCCAACAGGATTATATCTCCCGTAGAACCGTGGAAATTGGTGAGACCACTACCCCGTTTTTCCCAAATGTCGCATATCTTTCTCAATGCCTTAGTGTTGTAGTACCACCCGCTCGGTTGATTAACCCTGATGGTGTGGAACTCAGCTACATTAGGAAACTGCTCCGGACAATCGGAATACCTGCCGATAACACCACCGCCATAACCGCGAACGCCAACGATGCCCCCGTGTTTCCAATGCCCTTTCTTGTCTTGATAAGATAGTTCCAATTGCCCTAATAAGTCTTTAGCAGATTCGTTCTTTTCTGCCGCCCTTTTCATCTCTTTTACGAAACTGGGCCATGGCCCCTTCTCCAGTTCATCCAGCAGCGGGGTCTTGTGTTCTTTCACTTTCTCCACCTCCATTTTCTTGGAATTATGTTCCATTCTTACTTCACCTCCTTTACAGCAAATTACATATTCTTGCGTATATGATCTATCAATATGGCCTCCTCTTAAGAGGCCAAAGCTTTTGTGCTAGTTCTACCTTTCACAGCCGTAGGTGAATCTTTAAATATAACTAAATTTAGTCCGTTTCTGTATATTCTATATTCGCTATATTTAAGTAAATTCCTTCCTCGATAAATGTTTTTTAAAATTATTTTCCGTTATTTATAATGTGTTTGCTCACACCTTGAGATTTGTTAATACCCCGCTAAACTTTTTGAATCTTTTGCGGTGTATATCTATCTCTCGTCCGACTTTTTAATAACACTTTATGAATATTAATACGCGTAATTTCGGTGACATTGCAAAAACATTCGTCTGAAAATTTAAGAGAAGCTATTCATACCTGCAAAGCAAAAGACCCTTTTTACTCTTTTTCAACTGGTAATCCAGCTAGCTTCATTTGTTCCCTGAATTCTTCCTCGTATTCCTCGTATGTATGGACCTTGACAGGATAATTCCAGGGATTGATATGCCGGCGCTCACGACTGTCATTGGGTAAGTTTCTTGTAGGACTAAGGAAAACTCCAGCCATGTGCACCAACTTGCTAAATGGAAAGTAAGCAAAAAGAACGCTTACGAGAAACAGATGGATATAGAAAACAGCACCGATGCCTTCAGGAACTCTAGGATTGAAAGTGACCAATCCCATAGTCAACTCTTTTACGGCAGTAATATCCACTCTGACAAAATATCGCATGAGAACACCGGATATGGCCAAAGCTAAAATAAGAAACAGAGGAAAGTAATCGGATGGTAGAGAGATATAGCGCACTTGGGGAATAACAACCCTTCTAATGAAGAGGTAAGTAACAGCTACCAATATCACTACATCTGTTATATAAAGCCCCTGCACACCTATTCGGAAAAACCCATCGGCACTCTCAATGAGTTTCACGAACGAAGGTACAGGATCGGTGAAAAACCGAAGATGCCTCGTAAAAATGATCAAAAAGGACCAGTGAAACAACAGCCCTGCTAACCAAAGCCACTTTTCCCAATAATAGGCAAGCTTTGGACCATCTCTCAATTCCATTTTGGTATTCCTGAACAAGGAACGAAAAACAAGGACCTCTAGTGCCATCCTAACTACAACACCGAAAGTACTGGAGGGGTTATCAAATTTGCTGGCCTTGATCCAGGGAAGAGATTTCTGTTGTCCCCCAGTCACCGGTATACGAAACGGAACAGGTGTACTTGCCCACTTCACAACGCGATAGACTAAACCCGCAAGAAACGTAGCAACGGCCGCATAGGGTATGATTACTCCGAAGAGGAAGCGCAAATCTGCCACCTCTACTCCCAGGTAAGCAACCGAAACGAGTGCTATAACTAGAATCAAGGACAATCCGATGCCCATTTGGTAATCCCTCCACATTAGATTATCTAACCTACTATCTGGAAACAATTTTCTACACTTTCCCAGTGAACAGGAAGCCAGAACGTTCAATCGTTTCTCTTTGCCCGTTCCATTTACTATGGCATCATTAAAACTGGAGGTTTTTGAATTCAGATATTGTTCTAAAAACGTTCTTACTAGCCTGTCTCTTCCTTAACCGAAACGGCTATCTTGTAAAAAATGGTGAGCACTAAAAACCCGGTTGCCCAGATTCCAAGGGTGATTAATATCTCGGGCAACGTAGGCGAATACTCAGTTACTATTTCAAAGGGATTTGGAACAAACCCGCCTACAACCAAACCTAACCCCTTTTCGATCAACATTGAAACAAATACTGCCACACACGCTACTATCAGCGTACTCTCCTTTTCACGCGTTTTGGAATTAATCAGGAGCACAAGTGCCACAGCTGCAAGTATGACAAACATCCACATTAAGGGAACGAGTCTTCCATGCCCATCCAGGCCGAAGAAAAGATACTCCAGACTATGCATACCATGCGCCGGCACCTGACTGTAAAAAGCGGTAAAAAATTCAAGTCCCACGAAAAATACACTGATAACCGTGGCATAAGTTACAATTACTGCTAACTTCTGAATAGCCTCTCTACCGGCATCAAACTTGGTAAACCTCTTCATAATAAAGCATAAGATTATTAGAAGGGCAGGGCCGGAAGCAAAAGCGGAGGCAAGGAAACGGGCTGCCATAATAGCGCTAAGCCAATAATGCCTGCCGGGAAGACCGGCGTACAGGAAAGCTGTGACCGTGTGAATGCTGATGGCCCAAGGGATAGAAACGTATATTAATTTTCGCACCCACCTTGGCGGCGGCACTGAATTACGCTCTGCTTCCAGCACGTTCCAACCGATCACCATATTAAGTAAAAGATATCCATTCAAGACGATCATATCCCAAAACATGATGGAATTAGGTGTCGGGTAGAGCAATATATTAAAGATCCGCATCGGCTTACCAAGGTCTACAAAAATAAACAACAAACACATTATCACTGAGGCTACAGCCAGAAATTCTCCAAAAATGGTGATCCTGCCGAATGTTTTAACGTTATGCAGGTAATACGGCAGAACCACCGTAACAGCTGAGGCTGCAACTCCTACAAGGAACGTAAATTGGCCTATATAAAGCCCCCACGAAACGTCCCTGCTCAAGCCTGTGATTGTCAGACCTTTATTCAGCTGTAAGAGGTAGCAACTAAAACCTACCCCCATTACAGCAAGCAAGCTTATTATCCATCCCCAGTACCTTTTACTTCCTTTTAGGGCCATTTCAAGCATAACTACCTCTCCTCATACTATATAGTAGATATTAGGCTTGGTCCCAAGTTGTGGTTTACGCTGAATAATATAATTTGAACGTAATATTTTCCTTACATTTGACTCGGGATCTTCTAAGTCGCCAAAAACCAGTGCCCCGTGCTTACAAGCTTCTACGCACGCTGGAAGTAAACCCTCAGCCAACCTCTCCGCACAGAAATTGCACTTTTCCACAACGCCTTTCTCCCTTGTTGGAAACTTGGGATTAACCTCCGCAATAAATGGCCGCGGGTCTTTAAAATTGAAGCTTCTTGCTCCATACGGGCATGCCGCCATACAATACCGGCAGCCGATACAGCGGTGATAATCCATAATGACGATACCGTCTTCTCTCTTAAATGTGGCCTTCGTGGGGCACACCCTTACGCAGGGAGGGTTGGCACAATGATTGCAAAGGACTATAAAGGGTTTACCTTTTAGACTCTCTTCCATGTATTCGTTTTTTTGATCCGGGAATGCGTTCTCATAAGACGCAGTCCAAATCCACTTAATTTCTTCCTTTGCGTTTCCAATGTTAGGAACGTTGTGGGTACGATGGCAGGCACGGATGCAGTCTACACATCCCTCTTCGCCATTATCCCAACACTTCTTCATATCAACGACCATTGCCCACTTTTTACCTACCAAGGCATTCGGATTCCGCAAAATCTTAGGTAAATCGTTTCCCCCGAACACATCAGTCACTGGCATGACCCCGAGCCCCAACACACAAGCTCCAGCGACTTTCAAAAACGTCCTTCTATCCATTCTCTTTCCTCTCATAGCTTATTCTCCTTTGACTCGATATGACATGTCCAGCAGTCAGGTTTTACTCCCACATACTTATGACACCGGTCACAAAATTGAGTTTTGTTCGAATGGCATTCCATACATGTATTTTGAAGACTCATGTTATACCTCTCACCGTTTTCAGCTACATAAATTCTGTTGCCTTCACGGATAACTGATGTTCTCCACTCATTCAATAACTGCATATGCGAGGCTCTCATGTAGGGAGTCGCCTCTACACACCTTTTCTCCTCCAGTTCCTGAATAGTTGGGGTGTCGAGCTTCGGCTGTGGTGCAGAAGCAGCTTTCCCTGTACTATACCAAAAAGGGAATGAAACCAGACCAATCAACAGAATAAGCCCGATGACTGTGTTACGTGCATTATACATTCTCATCGCCCCCCACTCCGTTTAAGGGGTTGCCACGGAGATCAGTTGTTCTTTTCTTTTCTCCCTTCATTACCAAGGCATTTCCTACCAGCTCGTGAACACCAGCAACCCCCACCCCTGGAACCCAGTAATCCATTAGGGTGGGCAACACGGCCCTATCAACCGCACAAATACAGGCAAGCATATTCACGCCGTATTTCTCACGAACATATTTGACCGCATTGGCCCTGGGAAGGCCTCCTCTCAACCTTATTTCCATATTTTCGTCAGCATTTAAGCCAGCCCCACTTCCGCAGCAGAAGGTCTTTTCCTTGATGGTATTCTCCGGCATCTCATGGAAATGATTGCATACATTTCTAATAATGTACCTCGGCTCTTCAAACAACCCCATAGACCTAGCCGGGTTGCAGGAGTCATGAAATGTGACCTTCAGGTGATCATTTCGGCTGGGATCCAATTTCAATTTGTTATGTTTGATAAGATCGGCCGTAAATTCGACAATGTGCACCATCTTCGTAGATTTTGCGTTCTCGAATTTCGTGCCGGTTA
>NZ_BDGJ01000032.1:0-35678 GCF_002207765.1 Calderihabitans maritimus | reverse complement strand
CCATTCATAGTGTCCATGTACTGGTGAACAACCCGCCACATATGACCGCATTCTCCTCCCAGGATCCACTTCACCCCTAACCTCTCAGCTTCCGCATACATCTTGGCGTTTAGCCTTTTCATCATCTCATGAGAAGTAAATAAACCAAAGTTTCCACCCTCTGATGCGTATGTACTCCAGGTATAGTCAAGTCCAATCTCGTGGAAAAGCATCAGATATCCCATCAGGGTGTACGTGCCAGGGTCAGCGAAGACATCACCAGAGGGAGCAATGAAAAGAACCTCCGCACCCTTCCTGTTGAAGGTTGGTTCGACCTTAATGCCCGTTAAATTTTCAATCTCGTCTACACAAAATTCAATCATATCTTTAAACGCATGGGGCGGAATGCCAAGGTGATTCCCCACCCTGTAACAGTTGGCTACAGCTCCAGCAATCCAGTCAATGTTACATCCCAGTAGATTGAGGAGCTCCCTGGCAATAATGGTAATTTCAGCCGTATCGATGCCGTAAGGGCAGAAAAGGGCACAACGCCGGCACTCAGTACACTGAAAGAAATAGTAAAACCACTCTTTTACTACGTCTTCCGTAAGTTCTCTTGCTCCAACGAACTTCCCAAGAATTTTCCCTGCCGTTGTGAAATCCTTGCGATATACCGATCTGAGAAGCTCAGCCCTGAGAACAGGCATATTCTTGGGATCACCTGAACCAATATAAAAGTGACACTTATCAGCACAGGCACCGCATCTCACGCAAATGTCCATAAAGATTCGTAAAGAACGGAACCTGTCCAACCGTTCCCTTAATCCTTCCAGAATGATCTCCTTCCAATTGTCAGGAAGTTTCCAGTCTTCATCAGCCGGCGACCACTCCCTGGGGTTAGGGAACCCTACAGCTTCAAGGTTTTTAGGCTTCGCACCGTAACACCAGGTACCCGGCCTGAATTTAACAGGAGTATCCATCCAACCTGTTCGAGGAGGTTTGTAATTAATTTTTGATAGCTCATCTGGTTTCGGAATTGATGCCATTTTCCCACCTTCTCATTAAGGAAAATTTGATGCTCATCTACTAATCCTCATTTCATGCCGGTTAGCGACGCTACCGTCTTGTAAGTCCGGTTCCTCCTCCGAGTAATCAACCATTAGATTTGCCTTTTGCAGTAATCTGTAGAGCCTGTTTTTCGTCTCATTTATCCTGACGTCGCAGATCTTCTCTCGGCATTCCATATATATGTCAAAAGAGAGAAGGGCCAATTCATCTATTTTGGACTCAAATTTGAGCAACTCTTCAGCAGAAACCCGACTTTCCCGGATTTCGCTTTCTAATTCCTCTCTGATTACTTTTTTTAAAAGGAAGATGAAAGCAACAGCCTGCGAAGGGGAAAAATCCTGAACAGCCCTGATTCGAATAATATTATCTAGAAAGGTGTAAGTCTTGTCCTGGTCCAATCCCTGAAGGAGTCCCTCATATAGACCTGCTATTCCCTGGTGGATCGTGTGCCCCACCGGATTTGTAAACGGATTCTTTTCTCCCTTTAAAAACCTTACAGTTTCATCGGGATAAGCCTCCAACAGCAGATCAAACCATCTTTTCAAAATGGCGCCTTTCTTTTGTAATAAAAAATTTTCCAATTTCATACCCGGCACGCCCTTTGCGTTTCCTAATTGGAATATTTTCTATGTGCTCTATCACCTTATCCGCCTCCATTTTTATAAACTATTTCACCTTCCCTCACCTCCCCTATAAAAATAAAGTTTCTTCTAAGAAGTCAGTGCTTTTGTACCTGTTCCGCCTTTCACAATCCCAGGAAATTAATTAAGTATATTTAAAATTGATTTAGTGCATTTATAAATTTCGCTATATATGAAAAAATTCCTGCTTGATCTAAAAAATTTTTCATTATTTTTAAGTTTAGCTGAGAAATCCCGGTATTTTAAAAAGCAGCAATGTCCTAATTGTTCTCTCTGGGTTAAAAAAAAGACGCCGTAAATAAATACGGCGTCGCAGGGTAGGCTTGAACAGCAGGGGCGCCCGCGTGGGGTATACAGATTAAACTTTTTACAAAAATCCCCATTTGCGGGTATATTCAACTCTCAATATAAATTCATCGCTAGTGAAACCATGCTCTTTTAATACTTTGATAGCTTCCTTAAAATCAAATGTGTCCGTTTCCATCACGATCACGTCTCTCTTCCCTGTAATTGTCCAGTTATCATGGGCTGCTAATAAAATTTCCATCATTGTGGCAATTCTATCCAAACGAGCGGTTAGGAATCTATTTAAGTTCCTTACTGTTTTCGGTTGGATATTTTTAACCCCGACAATTTTATTCAAAAAGGGTTTCTCCCCCGGCTGCCCATCCTTGCTTTTATAGAAATCGAAAACGAACCTTACTGTTTGTACACAAGTTTCATTATTGTTACGCATAGCCACTTCACCTTGGTTAGATACTGCTTTCCTGCCACCTGGCCCTTTCTGCCTATTCGCATTAACTACATTGAGGGTTTTTCAGCGGAAGCTTTTTGCATAATTATTAATGGACAGCCATCCAGTATTTGGCGAATACAAGAACCGATAAGATAAAACCTAGTGGAACGTTGACTAACACACCGGCGGTGAAAGCGGCAAATGGTTTCCAACCAGTAGAGGTTAGTTCCCTAAAGCGAGTGGTAAGACCAATACATAAGAAACAGAAAGTAAACGCCCAAGTTCTTAATTGCTTAACAGGCTTGATCAAATCAGAAGTAATTACCTTAGCAGTTTCTGCATCTGCAGATGCAACCAAGAGGGTAATTACCGCGGAAGCAATAAAGAACCCTATCACAAATTTAGGGAATCGGTACCATATTTCCCTCGCATCTGGTTTAGTACCGTCTTCTCTCTTTTCCCACTTGGTGACGGAAATAAGAGCCATTATGAAACACCAAATACCTATAAACATGTCGCGTCCAACAACCTTCATTAAGGTAAAAGTGTGGATGGCTTGTTCATCGATAGCAGCGGCTGCAGCCATACCTGCAGCATCAGCAAACTCAGACGTGCCTATCCATGCACCAGCAGGACCAGAAGGAATTCCAAAAGCTTTAATCATAATTGGTAATGCATAGATCATAATGATAGCCCAGACAATAACTAGGGTAATGGCTATAGATACGTGCTCTTTTTCCGCTTTAACCGCACTGCCCATGGCGATTGAAGCGGATACACCGCAGATAGACCCACCCGCACCTAGGGTAGCTGCAAATCGTTTGTCTAAACCGAATAATTTAGTACCAGCCCAATAGATGGTAAGGAAAGTCGAAACAGCTACCAATGTAGCCTGCATGAACGCTAAGGGACCTGCTTGGATTATTTTTGTAAATGGAAGCGTAGCACCTAGTAGAACGATACCGGTCTTTACATAGAATTCCGTTCTTAAAGAAGCGTTCATCCATTTGGGAATTGGGATAGTGTTACTTATAAGCATACCTAGGGCAAGAGCCACCAATGGAGCTTCCAGGTTATATTTTTTAGCCCATTCCCATGAGCCGAAGATCGATACTAAGACAGCCAGAACGAAAATAATGGTAAAGCCAGGAATGAATTCACTTAGTTTATGACCCAGTATTTTTACGGCCAAACCGAAAGCCGCTAGGAATACCAAATATAGCAACACGTACAAACCAATATTCTCACTCAAGTGAGACGTTACCGTTCCAAATTCAGTCCATTTAGGAACCTTCAAAGCAATTGGCTTGATAGTGCTGCCAGAAGCCCAAAAAATAATCGCTGCAAACACGATACCAAGCCCTAGCCATACTGCCCACCAGTCTTCTTTCTTCCAAAGATCCGACCAACCACCACTGGGAGTAGCTGGTCTAGTTGGTGTCGCCAACTTGCTCATGAGCTATCCTCCCTCCCGATTTAAAACCAGCTAACTTAACAAGTACTACTCACGAACTTAACAGCCACCCGGTGTTTTAATTTCTATTACGGTGACCAGTCTGAATCATTTGTCTCAATCTCACCAGCCAGAAATGTTACCCCCTTCACTCGTCAATTACCCTCCCCTTATTTTTTACTGTAGTCAAACGATAAAAGATAAAATTTAGTAGACCCCTATTCATTGACCACCCCCTTCGTTATACCTTTTTTGCATCGAATTGTGCTTGTGAAGACTATAACAATATCGGCTAAAAACCTTTTCCCTTACCAAATCTCTTTACAACGATGCTCTCACAATGCGAGGCTTAAGGGAATAAACCTAATGTTTAGGCTTTTCCCCTTAACTGCCATGATATTTGAGAACCCCTCCTCGCTCAATGACGCCGAAGGTCTGTTTTTCAATATAATTTAATCCCAATTCTTATTTTTGTTATTGATAAAAACATTTATTGTGTATTTCAATATATCTTATTATTTATTCTAATATATCCTTATGGATAGTGTCAATAATTTTCAATAATTTTGTGTAAATGTAATTGTTTTTTGAAGCGCCTTTCTCAAAAAACCCAAGATTTTTTTATTCCTTCAGGTTTTAAAGCGTTCATTGCCTTTTAAATATTTTCGTTGTCACTCAAGACAGCTCCCTTATAACCAGTGGGCAATATTTTTTACTATTAATAAATCATGGTGACCCCAATAATCCTATAAATGTCATCAGACTACTCGGCACCGGTCTTTCTGCATATCTTTTCAAGCTTGAGGAGCCTGGCTATCATGGACACGCTCAGATTGCTGTCGACGAAGAGGGACATAACGGTTGTTCGTTGTAGCAGTTCCGAAATTCAGGGAAAAACGGCTTTGCAACTATGTTAATGGAAAGACAGAAAAAGGCCCAGAATAGGGCCAAAAAAGGGAAGGGTAATTTGACTGTATAATTTATCTGGATGTAATCTTTCTGGTGGACACAACATGATAAGTTAATCCCAGACTTTTGGGACTAAGCCCTAGGGCGAGACCTATCAATTGGGTGAAGTATAAAACGGGTATGCGATATTTCACTTGATGTGTTCTCTCAATCTCGGTTTGCTTCCCATCAAGCATCATGTGGCACATGGGACAGGTTACTACAAGGCAATCTGGTTCCTGTCTCAGAGCTTCATCCAAAATCTTTCTACTGGCGCCATAAGCTACGTTTGGGCTACTCAGAAACAGTGTTCCTCCGCAACACTTTGTTTTCGCGCTGAAGGGTACAGGAGTAGCCCCTAAAATATTTATTAGCTTATCAAGCATGCGTGGAGAATAATTCGTTTCCCCCTGAAGGGCAACTTCTTTCGGCCTTGTGAGCAAGCACCCGTAGTATGCCATTACGCGCAGACCTGACAGGGAGCGGGTAATTTGGGATGAAATTATCTCCAGCACCTGTTCGGAAACCAATAGTTCCAGCGGGTGTTTTACCTGAACCTTTCCCTGAAAGTATAAGCCAACTAGCTGCAATTTCCTGTTAATCTCAGCCCTGACTTCACTTTCCCTCAAAGCCGTTGCAGTTATTGCCAGGTTATGATAACAAAGATTGCAGGGGACCAGCAGGACGTCGGATTTTCTTTCCGCCAAGGCCAAGTTGCGGGCCCCCAGCAGCAGAGTCCATTCGCTATCTATGGATTTGGCAGCTGTTGCTCCACAACAATTCCAATCCGACAATTCGTACAACTGAAAGCCCAGTTTTCTACTAACCCGGAGAAAAGATAGCAAGTATTCTTTGGCTGAACCATGAAGAGAGCAACCTGGCAAATAATTATACTTCATTTTTTTCACCTCGCCCGGATGAGACAAAAAAACATTGGTTGAGGAAGGCCCGATCCCTGATTTTCCTGGGCCTTAAACCAACCTTTCCCCGGAAGACCATCGCTGCTCCTGTTCTCCATTGTTGGATCAGGACCTGCCATCTGGTCTGGCGGGCGTATTGTAACAATAGCTCCGGTTCATGGAGAATACCGTACTTACGAATGATCTTCATAAAAGTTTGATAAAACACCACTGAATCATTGCTGATCCCTCTCGCTATGGCAAGCTGCTTCAGAAGGAACATCACGCCTGGTAAATCTACCCCTCTGGGGCAGGAAATAGCACAACTGTAGCAAGTGGCACACATCCATATAGTAGAAGACTTTAGTACGCGGTCGACTAGACCGAATTGAAGTAACCGAATGATTCTTCGGGGAGTATAGTCCATAGCAAAAGCAGTAGGGCATTCTCCGCTACAGCGCCCGCACTGGTAGCAGGATCGGATGGCCGACACTATTTTAGACTCCAAGTCGCGTCCCTGGATTTTGGGCATGGTTATCATGATTTCACCTCTCAAGCCTTGAACGGGTTGGGCCCCAGTTGCTTCAACTCGGCTACGAATCGGGTAACAAGTTCAATGAACCGTTCGCCATCGTTAATCTTCAGTTCAACACTTTTAACTCTATCCGGTTCTATCATCATTCGTTGCAGGGTTTCGCGCATATTCTCCAACCGCGTTTTGGCCAGGTCACTCCCCCTAACAAAGTGGCATTCATCCGACTTGCAACCTGCCAAAATAACTCCGTCGTATCCGTGAGAAAGGGCATCGGCAACCAACGCCACGTTGATTGAACCGATACAAGGTACTTTTACCACAATCACATTGGCCGGGTAACTTCTTCGATATTGTCCCACTAAGTCGACTGCCGGATAAGCGTCATTGGCACACACGAAAGCAAGGATAATCGGCTCTCCTTCACCGAGAAAGCCAGTATCCACGGCTTCCACCATTTTAGCTAGTTGTTTGATAGTAAAGTTTTGGAGAGATATTGCTTTCATGGGACAGCCACCCTGGCAGATGCCGCATTGGCGGCACTTGAGCAGATTGGGTGCAGGGTAGCCGGTGTCATCCCATTCCCACGCATCGAAGGGGCATTCCTCCATACACCTTTTACACTTATCGCATTTCAGCTTATCAATTACCGGAACAGTGGGTTTAAGCACTATCTCATCCTGCAGGAAAGCCATGGCCTTCATAGCGGCACCTGCCGCGCTTTTAATCGATGTGGATACATCCATCCCCCCTTGACAACTACCAGCCAGGAAAATTCCAGTCCGCTGGCTTTCGTAGGGAAAACACTGGAGGTGGCCAGGAGATATTTCCCCACCAATCTCTTCATTTTTGATAGAAGCCTCATTCTCAACAGGTAAATTTACCTTGAAGGTTACGTCTTTCAACCCGTCAACGCCCTGCATACCTGCTGCCAATACTACCATGTCCACCTTTACTTCCAGTTGCTCCCCGAGGAGTGTATCTTCAGCCTGGATAATCAGTTGTTTTGTATCGGGATCTTCCCGGATGTTAGAGGGATTTCCCCGAATAAAGATGGCCATAGATTCTTCCTGAGCCTGCCGGTACATTTTTTCATATTCGCCAACCGACCTAATATCCATATAAAAAACGTAGATCTCAGCTTCCGGGTTGGCTTCTCGCACATATTGGATCTGTTTTAAGGTTGCAGTACAGCATACTTGTGAACAGTAGGGTAGATAGTTTTGATCACGACTGCCTACGCACTGGATAAAGGCAATCTTTTTAACAGGCTTTCCATCTGTAAGGCGTACCAACTGGCCTTTAGTCGGTCCTGTAGGAGACGCTAAACGTTCAAACCCCATGTTGGTGACCACATTAGCAAACCGCTTGTAGCCGTACTGCTCCACCCGTTCGACCGGATACGGTTCCCAGCCGGTCGCCAACAAGATGCTGCCTACATTGACGGTAAATTCCTTTTCACTTTGATCCAGGCGGATGGCAGCAGCCGGACAAGTATCTTGGCAAAGCGTACAGCCTGCAGGACACGAACTTCTATCGATGATATAGGAGTGAGGATAAGCAAACTCGTGCGGGAAATAAACGGCTCGAGTTTGGCTGTATCCGAAATCCCAATGATTGTTTCTGGTTGCCGGGCAAACCTTTGTGCACTCTCCGCAGGCAGTGCACCTGTCCGGCATGATGTACCTGGGTTTTGTTACCAGGGTGACCTCAAAATTGCCCGGTCCACCGGAGATGCTCTTGATTTCGGTCAAGGTATGTATTGAAATGTTGTCGTGAGCTCGAATTTTCTGGAGTAAAAAATCCAATCCGCAGGCGGGATTACACATACGTGGAAAATACTTGTGTAGTAGCGCCACCTTTCCCCCCACCGTAGGTTCTTTTTCGACCAGTACGACTTGTACCCTGGCCTCTGCCAGGTCTAGGCAAGCGCTGAGCCCAGCAATACCTCCGCCCACAACCAGAGCGGATTTTACCGACGGAAAACGTAGCGGCTCAAGCGGTTTCAGTAAACGGGCCTTAGCTAGAGACATGGATACCAGGTTTACAGCTTTCTTATAAGCCTTTTGGGGGTCATCAGAGTGAACCCAGGCGCACTGTTCCCTGATATTGCTCCACTCCAACAAATACTTATTTAAACCTACTTCACCTAGAGCATTAGCCATGGTCTTCTGGTACAGCCTGGGCGAACAGGCCGCAATTACCACGGTATTAACTTTACCATCCCGGATATCTTCCCGGATCATCTGCTGCCCCTCGGGACCACAAATACTATCGTGTTCCCGACAGATAGCCACTCCTTTTTTTTTCCGCATTACCGAAGCCAGCTTGTTAGTATCAATACTCTGGGAAATTTGATTGTTACATCGACAGATATACAGCCCTATTTGCGCCTTATCCATTCTATTACCTCCTTGAGAGAAGAAGGGTTGGCCAAACTGATAGCGTGTCGGCCACCCCTTCTAGGTTCAGTCCATCTGAATACGCATGTTGAAACAACTAGTCTTCATTTCTGGTCTTAAAGGAAAAACGCTCCACATTCCCATTAATATCTATGCACGTCCAGGTAATTTTGTTGGTCCCCATCATAGGGATTAATTTGGCAGGATAATAACCCAATTGGTATGACAATCTGGTTTCAATGGCCCCTTGCGGGCAGATCTTAGTGCACGACATGCAATCCCAACAGTCACGGGTAGAACGGCAGTAAGCCTTCTTAGTTTCCGGGTTAAGGGTCATCAAGTCTCCGGGACAAATTTGTTCACACAAGGGTTCATGTTCCGCTTTGCAGCCATCGCATTTATCCTTGTTTACTTTAGGGGGCATCATTTCTTTCCTCCTTGTTCATTAATTTTAAAAATAGCTATTTTACCTAAATTAGGGATGATACCGGTCACCCGGAATGATCTGCTCGTAAGGTCTGGTAAATACTTTAATCTCGCCGGTGGTAGGATCTTTCTTGGAATTAACAAAACAGTCAAACTTCTCGTCGTTCTTTTCGGGAAAATCGGTCCGGGTCTGCCATCCGGGCCACCTAGTTTCTTCCCGGAACATCAAGTGATGGATGAGCACCTCCGCCACTTCCAGTCGGTCGATCACTTCGTGGGCTTCCATTAACTCGTGCAGGTCACGGGCAACCAGGTATTTCGTTTGATCCTTCAGGATCCTGATGTGTTTGAGGGCATATTCTAATTGCTCACGGTTCATCCGGTAAAACTGGTGTACTCCGCCAGCATACTCGTCCATTAAGCGCTGCATCCGTTCTTCCATTTCCCTGGGAATGATCCCGTCACCTTCGGTGAACTGACGGATGGCTGGGGCAAATACTCGGGCTTTCTCCCGAGCAATTTGCTCGGGGTCTATCTCTGTCATGCCAACCGAGCTCAGGTATTCAACCGCTCCCCGGGCAGCCAGCATACCTTCGGCAGCACAGCCACCCACAAATTTGTTGGGAACACCGCCAGCCACATCGCCGCAGGCAAACAGTCCTGGTAAGGTTGTGGCCCGTTTGACGTCGATCCAATAACCGCTGGCCGTATGACCTCCGACGATATAGGGGTCGCTGCCGTAGATTTCGATAGGTTCCTTACTCAAGTCTTGCCCGCGGGCTGCTAGGAAGAGAACAAAGCTGGGGCGTTCATTAAGGTAATCAATCTTCATATCTTTGATCTGCTCAGGAGTCATTCCCCTGGTGTCTACGTAGCACGGCCCCCTACCTTCCATCCACTCCATCATCGGCACGTTGGCCCTGATATAGCGGGGGGCTGCGTCTCCACCTAGCTCCGCGTACCGTTCTTCCAGGATCTTTTCTCCTTTGGCGTTGATCATGGGCGTTTTGTAGCCTACGGAAATAGTATCAATGGGTCCGTTAAAATCTTTTGTCCTGGTAGCGCACCAGCGCATTTCAAAGGTGGTCATTTCTGCTCCGGCACGAATTCCCATGGCGTAACCGGAACCGACGTTAAAGGGACAATACCACAGCATATGATGGCTATCCACACCATCGGCCTGATACGGCTTGTAGATTCCGGCTGCCCCACCGGTTGCTACGATGGTCGCCTTAGCTTTAAACACGTAAAGCTTACCATCACGGACGCCAAACCCAATGGCTCCGATTACCTTTTCGCCGTCCAGTAAAAAATTGGTGGCAACCACTCGGTTATAAACTTTACACCCGAATTCGCGGACCTTTTCCGCCAGGATTACTTTCATTTCCGAACCGCGAATGGTAATATCCCACTTGCCCCTGGTATGGTACTCATCTGAATCTTCTTCCTTATTGATGGGCAACCCCCATCTTTCCCATTCTTCGATGGGTTGGTTAAGCACCTCAGCGAGGCTGATGGTGAGGTCCTCCCGGATTAACCCGCCGGCCTGGGCTCGGCTCCAACGGACAAATTCTTCTATGGTTCTCCCTTTCTTGATGTAAGTATTAATCGCGTCCATACCAGCTGCTAAACAGCCGCTCCGGTCAATATGGGCCTTTTCCATTAAAGTGACTTCGAGGTCGGGATTTAATTTTTTTGCTTCGATAGCTGCGAAACAACCTGCATTGCCTGCGCCGATTACCAGAATATCTGTTTCTATTCTTTCTTCTTTAATCTCCTCCAAATTGGTTGGCAACTTTGCGGGCATATTTCTTTACCTCCTTGAAAAATTTTTTTGTTTTTTAGGGGAACAGCGCTTTAAAGTGCCCAAAATCCCTTAAAGGCTACAGGAAGGGGGCCATCTTAATACTCTACCTCCTTTCTTCTCACGTCCAAAATCCCTTAAAGGCTACAGGAGCTATATCGTCAATGGGTACCCGATAATTGGTAGCCATATGCTCAAACTTATAATTACATACAAGTTGCAAATTATTGACAGGGGAGTACCAAATTTTATTACTTCTCCCATTGACATATCAGAAGCACCCCATGCAATGAAAAAGGCTGTAATAGACATGGGAAGGAAGAATGAGTAACTCAGGCAATTTACAACGATTAGGGTAAAAGGTAGAACATTAAAGCCGAGTTCCGGTGCCATGGCCATTGTCAATGGTATAAACATAGCTCCCATTGCAGCAGCACTAACGATACCTGCTCTCGCAATCTGAGTACCTATCACAACAATTAAAAGTATCAATATTGGCGGCAAGCCTATTATCTTGCTTTCCATGGGAGAAAGTATAAGGTCTACCATCCACTTTACCGCCCCAGACTTGTATAATGCGGTTCCTAGAGAAATAGCTCCACCCAGTAGAATCCATACGTCCCACATGATGTGAGGAGCAATTGTTTCGAACTTAATTTTGCCAAAGGGCAGAAAGACTAGGAAGACTAAGAGTATAGCTACCATTCCTGTATTTATATTGTGAAGTGATTTTTCGGTAATCCAGAGGAAAAGACAAATGCCTAAAGACATCAAAGCCCATTTTTCCGGCCATGTTATTTTTCCCAGTTCCTTCTTCATCCTGGGGAGTTCTTCGTTGGCCCCAGGAATTTCCACTTTCCAGAGCTTGAAGTACCATATTGTATAGAAATAGGCCACGGGCATTAATCCCCATAAAGGTAGGTTAAGTTTCAGCCAGTCCATCCACGTAATGGTAATACCTGCCTTTTCCATGAATCCCGCCATTAGAATATTGGGGAAGTGGGCTGTTAATATTAATAAACTGGTAAATAGAGGCATCAAACCACAAACAAGTAAAAATAATCCATTATTAATTCTTTTGACCTCCGGCAGGTGTTCCTTACCCCTGGTCAATCCGCTGAAACCTTTTGCTAGAGGTAATAACAATCCAGTTTCAGCTACCGTTGGCAAAAATCCGCTTATACAGAAGTCTGCTACACACAGTCCTAGTAAAATTCTGGGAACCCTTATAGACCTGAACAAATCTGTAATTCCAATTGCAATTCGTTTTCCCAATGGAGTAGCCACCATAATTCCTGCATATACGAATGCGCCGATTGCTAAAAAGAATGCTTTTCCGGTAAAGGCAGAAAATGCTTCAGCCACCTTGAAATCTGTCAGTATTGTTATAAACAATGGCGCAGCAAACCCCACCACAAAACGATGTAGAGAACCAGAGATCATGACAATCATAAACCAAAGAAATACTGCAAGCACCGATTGTCCTTGAGAAGATAATCCAGGAAGTTCAGGCGCAAAATGTAGTCCTAACATTATTACAAAAGCAATTATTAAACTTAAAAGTTTTTTCTTGTCTAAATCAAATACTTCTTGTTTCTTCACACTTACAATTTCAGTACTCAAATTATCTCCTCCTCATCTTTCTTTTTTGAATAACCCGTCCCAAGACATTAACGATTTTTCCTAACACGCCCCTCTGTATCCACCGCTTTCTTCCGGATACCCAGGTCCCCCCATTTCCAGCTTTTGTGTTTGTGCGCACTTTAACAATAACACATGAAGAACCCAGTTTTCTGTTTATCAATCAACGTGACCAAAGTATTTTTGTTACATCCTGTATGTAAGTTAGCTAACAACAAAAAAGTCCCGTTTAAGGGGACTTAAAACTTAATCTAAATCCATTTTTTTAAAGTTTCTGCACAAGTGATTATTATTTCACCGCTCTTGGTTCTTTTTATGCTTTTTTCCTTTTCAAACATTTTTAATGCCACGGTTACACTAGGCCTGGAAGTGCCCACCATATATGCCATTTCCTCATGGGTAAATTTAACTTTAAGTTTGATTCCTTCGTCAGTCTTTTCACCCAGACGCTCGCTTGTTTTCAGCAGCAACAAAGCTAATCTGCTCGGCACCTGGTAGCATGCCATCTCAAAAAGCTTTGATTGGGCTTCCCGCAGGCGGGCACCCAATATCTGCGCCACCTTGACCGCTATGTCCGGATGCTGCATAAGCATATTCTCTAGTACCGTCTTCTGAATAATGGTCATATGGGCCTCTTCCATGACCTCTGCATAACAACTCCGTCGCCCACCGTACAAAACTTCAGCCAACCCGATAAAATCTCCGGGAAAACGTAAGGCTACAGTACAGTAGTTGCCACACGTCGTCAGCTTAAAAATTTTAACTATACCCTTTTCCATAAAATATACCCGGTCGGCAATTTCACCGGCAGCAAATACCAGCTGTCCGGGAGGATAAATAACTGTAGGGCCAGCTGTTTTGATGAGTTTGTTCTCATTTTCACTTAAATACAAAATAGACCCTCCAAACAAATTATTCATCCCATCACATCCCTCCTTTTAGAATTCCACCGAATTGGTTCCTTTTTCTAGGAGGGCAGTTTATTGATCGTCGCCTGCAATACAGATAGCAGAAGTTTTTGCAAGTATGGAGTTGTGGGTAACCCCGAAGAAGTTATCTATCAAATCCACGCGAGTGGCATTATTATTAACAACAATAATCTAAAACAACATTCAGCTTAAATCTTCTAAATTCTGAATGGTACCTGCATTCTTTAGTCCTCGGCTACCCATCATGTCTCACAGGATCTATCGCCCTGTTTTATTTGTTCGTTCCGCCTCTTGAGTGCGGGTAGGGCATGCCGTTACTTAAACGTAACAACACCATGGTCCGAAGACACGAAATATCGTCAAGCCTGGTTGGTCTCTGGCAAGAAACTGTGAAAAACACGGTGAGGCAGCTTTTACACGGGGGCATCGCGGCAAGTTCCAAACCACCGTATAACCCTGACGAATATACAAAAGCCGTAGCTAAAAACGAAAGACTAAAAAAATTACTTTGAGAAACTTGAAATAGAAATACTGCAGAATTGTTTTTTAAAAAACAAACCCACATTTGATGATAAAGTAACTATTGCCCAAAAATGGATTTCCTTTGGCTACAAAGCCACACTGCTATTTGGAATTTATCGGTCAAACCGTTCCCACTCATTACTACAAAATCAAACACCGGATAGTTAAGAAACCTGATAGCGATTATCCCCGCCCGGATTCTCAGTTACCCTAAAAGGCACTTTGGTCAGTAACGAAGAAATTAAAAAATGCATTTGTTAATTAATCTGCGACGAAGGATTCGCTTACGGGTACCTCAAGCTAACGATCTGCCTGCGAAGAAAATATGGATTGACCATCAACGGAAAAAGGTGTACCGCTCTTTTTTGTTATGGCTATCGTTAACATTTTCGACTACGGGAGTTGCCATGCAAGATTATCCTGTGAAGCCGGAAACGCCGCAGCTCGTTGAAGGGAGCAATGTTGAAGGGAGCATTATTGAAGAAAAGACAATATTTAATGGAATTTAATGGAGCAAAAACCGGAAACCCTCCTTTGGCACCGGATTGTGCTTGTGATAACTATAACATTAGACCCTTGGAACCCCAGTCAAAAATCACTTTGCAAGGTTATACCCCGAAACATCAGGTTCAGGGCTGTAAATCTAGTGTATACGTTCACACCCTTTCCCCTTGACTGTCATAATTTTAGAACTCTTCCTGGCCTCTTAATAAGAGCGAAGGTCCCATTTCTCTCTTATTATGTTTTTCGTTGTGATTTAAAATTTAGTCTTGAAATTTCGTTCCTAATGAATTATTTATTATGTATTCCAATATATCTTATTATATATTCTAATATATCCTTACAGATAGCGTCAATAATTTTGCGTAAATGGTTTGTATCAAGAACCATCGCTTTGAGCCAATCTTCGAGATCTTGAGATGTGTCTTTAGGGATTACCTGGACACCATTTTTCAAGTGAACCCGTTAAACTTGAGTTTAAGGTGTTTCCGTGCATTTTATATATCCCTCTTTGAGTAGTTATAAAGGCTTCAAGGAAAACTTCTTTTCCGATTTGTAATAAATAAAAACCTCCTCGGCCTGCCAATTTGGGGCTACCAAGGAGGGCTAAAAGACAATGTTTTCTTCTCAGTAAACAAGTTGCGCACAAGCCACTTTCACTTTTTGCTTTCGGTAATCCACAACCAATTGCCGGAAACGTTCCATCGAAAGACGATTAATCAACTCACCCAGCCGTTCACCGGGTTGCCCATACTTCTTGTAAACGGCCAGAACTACCTCTACCATGTCAACTACCTCAGGAATAGTAAGAATATCGGCCAAATAAGTGCCGATTTGCGGGTGCCGGCCCAGTTTCCCACCCACAAAAATTCGGTAGGCTCTGCTTTCGGCAACCAGCGCATTAGATAAGCATTTTCCCACGCATTCACCACAATCTACACAAGCCTCAGGGTCGATAATTACTTGTCCTTCCTCTGATTTTTTAATGGCGTTTTCCCGGCAGTAATCTTCTACACAAATGTAACAACGCTCACATTTATCCTGCAGTACCTTAACCCTGGTGACTCCTATAATTCCGATATCATTAAGTATAGGATGGGTACAAGAATTAGGGCAGCCAGCTACGGCAATTTTTATTTTCGCTGGTAAGTCTTCCTCTGAGGCAAAATTACTGTCGATCTCCAAGCCAAGGGATTGGGTATCCACCTGGGCATTCGGACAGCTATAAGCTCCTGGACAGGCTACTACATTTCGGATGTTATCGCCAAATGCGCTGGAGTACCACCCAACAGACGCCAGCTGCGCAATAGCCCGGGGAATGTCCTTATTAGCTACACCGGGAATCTCCACCGTCTTACGAACGGTAAGGTGCAGACGCCCGCTTCCATAGCGGGCAGCTACCTCCTTTAGGGCATCCAGCTGTTCCACATAAATAATTCCTACGGGTACCCTGAGGCGAATGGTGGAAAAATTTGATTGTTTTTGGGAAAAGAAGCTCCGCATGCTTCTCCCCTCTTCTCTATCTAATAAGCATGAGAATGTTGCCATTATCACAATCTATTACCTATAACAAATCTCGTTTCAAAGTATGGACTAATCAACGCTAAACCTTCGCCTCAACCTCGCGCCTGCTTTCGATGAATTTTATATAATCCAGGACGGAGCGTTTTTCTTCATCCGTGAACTTCTTTAACAACTCAACAATTTGCGCAATAACGGGATCGTCCACCTGGTTCCTATCATGACCACGGTATTCCCACAAATATCGGATCAACCCTGCTAGAAAATCCAGGTCTTGATCAGAGGCCTCTTGCAGCAATTCTAGGATAGTATCTATCTTTTTGTTGACAGTCCATTCCTTTAAGGGTATCACAGGGTTATCCCGCCTGAACTCGTCTTCTTTAGCAAGAAAGTAAGACGGAGAAACTCCCAGCACATCTGCCAGTCGTTCCAGGGTATTCAGGGATGGCTGCGCCTTCCCTGTTTCCACTTGGGCAATTAGGCTGTCGGAAATACCGATCTGCCGAGCCAGCTTTGCCTGGGTGAGGCCCTGGGCCTCTCTGAGCTTTCGAATCCGGTCTCCCATGGTTGCAAAGGAACCATTGGAAAGGAAGTAGGTTAAAGGAACTTCAAGTACTCGAGCCAGTTTTTCCAGGGTCTTCAACGAGGGACAGGTGTTTCCTCTCTCTATTTCGCTGATATGGGTATAGGAAATTCCCGCCCTCCTGCCGCATTCGACCAGGGTCAGACCTTTTTCTTCTCTGAGCTGTCTGATCCTTCTCCCCACAGCACTGCTAATATATTCCACGGTTTCATTCGGGGGATCAATTTCCTGCTCGACTTCATCATCACCGGTAACAAAATAGTCCTCCGGAGCCCCCAGCAGGCAGGCGATTTCCTTTAGGGATTTACTGCCCAACCGTTTCTTGCCTTGCTCTACATCTTCAAGACAACGAACGGGAACACCAATCTTATCTGCCAGTTCCTCCAGTGAAATGTGCCTTTCTTCACGCAACTTCTTCAGCTTTTCTCCGATTGACATCCTGTGCTACCCCCGAAAACCTTCCTGAGATCTAGGAGATAAATACGCTGTGTTTCTATTATTGTATAACAAAAAACAGAAAAAATCAATCAATTTCCCGGATCATAGTATAGATGGACCAGAGTTTCGTTCACAGAAGTCCTTCTCTCTACCATGGACAAAGGTAGGTAGAATTTCTTTAGCCATATTTTAGGTACTTATAAGGCGCGCTTATAATTCCTATTTTAAACGACAATTATGATCACGATAGACTTATGTTATACTTAATTTCAAAACAATTAGTAACATTCTTACTGTCGATAGAAGGCAAAAATAAATAAATTGTTGACACACTTTAAAATTTAGTGCTAGGACGGTGATAGTTATGGTAAGTATCTTAACCCACGGGCAGGGGAGAGAAGTCGAATTAAACCCTTTGACCAGAAAGTATTTTATTGAGCTGAAGCCTCCCAATAAAATGGATAACCAAGCCGACGTCGAACGAGTGCGCCGCTACCTGCCTGAAAGACTAAGACAAGCAGATATTCCACTGGAGGTTATACGAAAACTTCCCTCGTCTCTTCGAGAAGCGAACTGGGGAGTTACCATTACAACCGCCGAAATACCAAATAATCCCTGGATAATAAACGTGGAACCCGGCCGGCATATAGACCGGCACTACGGACTGGCACTGGATATAGGTACTACAACGATTGTTATCTACCTGGTAGACCTGAATACCGGCCACGTTCTGGCAAAAGCTTCGGAATATAACGGCCAGATCCAATACGGTGAGGACATTTTGACCAGAATTCATTTGGGCAGTACTGAAAAAGGGCTACAAAATCTCCGGCGAACATTACTTGGAACCATCAACCAACTGGTCGGTCAAATAGCGGCAGAAGCTTCCATTGATAGAAATGAACTTTGCGCGTTAACCGTAGCCGGTAACACTACCATGATACACCTCTTTTTAGGGTTGGAACCCACTTACATTTGTCGGGAGCCATATACTCCTGTAGTTAACAGCACGGGACCACTGCGTGCGTCGGCAGTGGGAGTTCACATCAATCCTCAAGCAGTAGTTTATTGTTTGCCATGTATTGGTAGTTATGTAGGTGGTGATGTAATTGCCGGAGTTTTAGTCAGCGGAATGTACGAGCAACCATATCTGTCCCTTTTAGTGGATATCGGCACAAATGGAGAAATCGTTTTAGGCAACTGCGAATGGTTGGTAGCCTGCGCCGGGGCAGCCGGGCCCGCCCTAGAGGGAGGTGCTGCCGCCCATGGAATGCGCGCGGAAAAAGGTGCTATAAATAGGATCAAAATTAATCCCCGCACAGGCAAAGTTGATTACCAGGTTATCGGCGGAGGAAAGGCAAAAGGCATCTGTGGTTCCGGCCTGGTTGATTGCTTGGCAGAACTTCTACTGGCAGGTATAATTGACCGGTCGGGCCATTTCATCGAAGATATTCAGCATTTTGTCGTGGCTCCGGCAGAAGAAACGGCAACGGGAAAAGATATTATAATTTCCCAGAAAGACATTAAGAATTTACTACGCACCAAAGCGGCGGTCAATGCAGCTGTGGAAGTCTTGATGGAAGAGGTCGGGTGTTCAATTCATGAGCTGAAGTATTTCTATTCTGCAGGAGCTTTTGGGGAATACATGGACCGGGAATCTGCTGTAACCATCGGTTTGTATCCTGACCTGCCGAGGCAAAATATCATTTGCCTTGGTAATAGCTCTATAGAAGGGGCTAAATTAGTTTTACTTTCCCAGGATATGTGGAGAGAGGTAGAAGCTTTGGCTAAAAGGATAACATATTTTGAATTAAATAATAACCAAAAATTTATGGAAAAATACACGTCTGGACTTTTTCTCCCGCATGCAGATTTAAGTATTTATCCCACCGTGAAAAAAAAATTGGAAGCTAAAGCACGTTTATAGTTTCGTTAATTAGCCCTTGGTTCAGCCAGTAGGCAACGCCAAGGGCTTTTCTTTTATCATTAGAAACGTGTTGATCTTGCCTTGCATGTAGCCAATGGCCACCCGGGTAATTTTATTTTTGATTATCTTAATTCACGAAATTTGAAAGAGTTAACTTCAGCCAGTATAAGAGATTTGGAACTCTTTGGGTTGTGCAAATCGAACATTTATTAGGTCTTATTATAAATATTATCGCGAATGAAAATTTAAGGTTACGTCAAATTTGTGTTATACTGAGCACCAAGAGTGCATCCTCCCTTAAATAATAAGCCATTGTTATAAATAGTGAGGTGATGGATATGCTTTAAATTGTTGTACATATCCATAACAATACGCAGGTATAAGGCCAATAGTATTTCTACAGTACAAAACCTTCTTTCCCTATTACCTGTCGTATGTCTACTTCCTGTAATTCATTAAGTCATAAAGGAGTGAACTACCATGGAAAGTAGAGAAAGACTAGATTACAAGCTAGCGGAAGTAGAGAGAAGCGAACCAATCGCAATTGACATGCCCTTGAGTTACATACCGGCTTTTCCTTGGGAGTGGATTGGAGGAATTTTATTCACATTTGTTATCGCAGGCATAGGTGTAGGTTTAGCAAGGTTACCAGTCATAAATCAGCTAGGAGCTATGGTAACATCAATTCTCATTGCGATTGTCTATCGGCAAATTGCTGGTTACCCAGAGATAATTCGGTCTGGCATTGAATTCTCGGCGAAGAAAATTTTGCGTTATGCAATCGTCTTGTTTGGTTTTAAGCTTAATATTGATATGATTCTCCATCAAGGGCTAGGGCTACTGGCCGGAGATACAGTCACCATTACGTTAGCCATCGCTATCACTTTAGGGATCGCGCGATGGTTGAAGGCAGACAAATCGTTGTCCTTGCTGCTCGGTGTAGGAACAGGAGTTTGCGGGGCAGCCGCTATTGCCGCTGTATCTCCTATTATCAAGGCAAAAGACGATGACACAGCAATTGCAGTTGGAATTATCGCGCTTGTGGGAACCATCTTTACTGTTGTCTACACATTGTTACGTCCCATTTTGGACATTACCGTTACTCAATATGGAATCTGGAGTGGAATAAGCCTCCACGAAATAGCCCATGTAGTAGCTGCAGCGGCTCCGGCAGGCCAGGATGCCTTAGCAATTGCACTTTTAACGAAACTTGGGCGCGTGCTTTTATTAGTGCCGTTGAGTTTTATTTTAACTTTATGGATGAAAAGACAAGGTACATTCACTGGACAGGCAAAAGTGGAATTTCCATGGTTTCTCGTAGGATTCATCATTACCAGCCTCATCGGCACCTATGTCCCGATCCCGAAAATGTATATGCAGGTTTTGACCACGTTAAGCTCATTTCTCCTAACGGCCGCCATGGTCGGATTAGGGTTGAACGTCAGTGTTCAGGCTCTTCGAACGAAGGCATTTAAGCCTTTGATGTCTATGTTCGTAGCCTCGATCATGCTCTCTATCTTTACGTACTTCTCCATTATTAGGCTGACCCCTTAAAATCGATCAAATAGTCCTGATTACTAAACCATTATTAGAAATCCATTACATTCTACTTTGCGGTGCGACGGCCTTGACATCAATCCCGCGTGTGGTACGATTTAGGTACCGACGGGGCGGCTCCGGGAATATGCTACAGCCCCAAGGTCTCCTGTCGGTATAATCAGCATACCACACGCGAGGACCCCGGCTGTCTAGGCTACCCTGCGGCACCGCTTTTGAATTAAGATCCTCAGGGGCTCATCGGAAACAATATAACCATCGATTCAATCCTTAAATTTTTCATCCCGGATAAAGGATAAAAACCGCTCAAAGGCAGGAGTAGGGTGTCTTTTGGGATTGGTAACCACATAAAACTTTCTGGTAATTCTCAGATTATCAATAGAAAGCAATTTTAAGGTATTTAATTTCAGCTCCTTTTGGACCGAACGTCGGGACAAAATTGACACGCCCAAATTTGCTTCCACGGCAGATTTTACAGCTTCGGTACTGCCCAATTCCAGAGCAACAGGTAACCTTTTCGGGTTCAACCCGGCTGCTTCCAGCGCTTCTTCCATGATTTTTCTGGTTCCTGAACCTTTTTCCCGCAAGACAAAGGGAAAACAAGTTAATTGGTCAAGGGAAACCGAACGCTGAGTAGCCAGAGGGTGATCAGGGTTGACAACCACAAAAAGTTCATCATCCATAAAAGGTTGCACGGTTAACTCAGCATTATTTACCGGTCCCTCCACCAAACCAATTTCCAATGACTGTTCTAAAACAGCACGAATAATTTGTTCAGTATTGATTACATTAACTGTTATGTGAACCTGTGGATAGAGTTCCTTGAAATCACCGATTACTTTTGGTAGCAAAGTTTCGCCTATAGTCAAACTGGCTCCAATCGCCAATGTGCCTTTAACAACCTCGCTGTATTCACTGAGACTTCTTTCGGCATCAGCGAACAGAGCACATATCTTTACAGCGTATTGATACAACAACTTCCCTTCCTCCGTCAAGGAAACCTTTCTGGTGGTTCGGTCGAAAAGCCTAACTCCCAAATGCTCTTCCAGCGCATTAATCTGTTGCGAGATAGCTGGTTGAGAAATGTGAAGTACTTCGGAAGCTTGAGAAAAGCTTTTCTTCTCGGCAACTACCTTGAATATTTCCAAATGATGACGCTCCAAATTTTTCACTCCCATCATGATGCGCACGTTTCCGATGAATCAACCGCAAACTACACTATAAATAATAATATTTTTTCCATACAATTACTAGTTTAGTTCTGAAAACTCGTGACATAATAGTAATTGATTTTTAGAATTAAATTTTTTTAAATAGGAGGTGCCCCCATGTTTCTTCATGATGACCGTATCTTCGTAGATCCGGTACCAGCGTCAAAAGGTAGTACGGTCAAGATAGGGTATAACGGATTATTGGCAAAATCGGGTGCCGATGCCGTCTGGATACATTACGGGTTTGACGGCTGGAATTCTACGGCCACTGTTCCCATGTATCGGCAGGCCGACGGTAGTTTCGTTACCCATATAACCGCACAGGGGAATAAAGAAATCAACTTCTGCTTCAAGGATAGCGCGGACCATTGGGACAACAACAGCGGGTGGAATTGGATGTGCCCTATTAAGTAAGTAGTTTCTAGATAAACCAAACCGAAAGTTAAGCGGGCACCTGGCTAAATGTTCGGGTGCCTAAATATTTAACCAGAATGCTTACGCAGGCTTGAATAACTCTGGTCAAGATCGACAATAATCACCTCACTGCCCACCTTCTTTACTGCCTGCCATGGTATCACGAGTTTTTGTTCATTAAACCAAAAACTAATCAGATTGCTTTTTCGGGGAAGGATAATAGATTCTACCTCTCCGCTTTCCGTATCAATAACCAAATCAGATTCCCCGACCGTTCCCAAATTAACACCGTTATACAGATTAACAATCTGTTTTCCGATAAGCTCGCTTAATTTCATTTTTACCACCTCCATCACAGCAACTTTTGGTACCATCTTACTAAGAACGGCTGGACCAAAGCTAGGGTAATAGATAAAAGGGCTAAAGGTTCCACTGAAAGAGAGAACAATTCGACTCTTTCCGGTACCGAAACTTCCAAAAAAGTGACCAGCATCAATAGAGACAAATAAATGCCTCCGGCAATTCCCACCAGTTCTGCCAGGGCCCTAGATATAGGGCTGGAAATCGGTTGCTCCGGTATCTTTCCCTTGTCTTCTCTCAGCACGTGTACTTTTTCGCGCACCGAGAAAAAAAACAAGAGAAAAAAGAGAATGAATAGCAATAATTTACTCATTCTCCTGTCACTCCCTGCTAATATTTATGACTTTTCCTTCAAGTATATACCGAGTGATGTCCCTTTGGAGAAAATTTCTCATAACAGTTTAATTACTGGCCTGTACTGCCAAAACCTCCCTGGCGTTGCTCTCCTGTTTGGTCATCATCAGTAAGTAGGTATTTTATAAAAATCCCCTGGGCAACTGCCTGTCCCTTACGAATATGAATGGGTTCATCTCCATGGTTAAAAACCGGAATTAAAATATGTCCCTCATTCTGTGGGTTGTCTACATAATCGGCGTCAATGATACCGGTTCCGTTTATCAAGCTTACCGCGTTTCTGCTGGACAAACCGCTTCGAATAAAAATCTGAAGAACTTCGTCTTGCTCCATGTAAACTTTTAACCCTGTAGGGATGAACGTTACTTTTTTCGGTTCCAAGACTATGTCCTCTGCCGCTTCAAGATCGTATCCGGCACTCAGACGAGTTTTTCGCCGCGGAAGGCGGATATTCTTATTTTGATAATCGCTTATCACTTCAAACCGCCTGCCCATTTTGTCTCCTCCTATCAAAATTTTTGCTTAATCATAAATCCGGATTATCTCATAAAGAGTATTTCTTTGGGCAGGAACCTTTCCCGCCGCCCGAATACAGTGAAGTATCTCCTCCAAAGGCACCCAGTTCCTCACTCCCGCCGCCCGCACCACGTTTTCTTCCAACATCGTACCTCCGAAATCATTAGCCCCGAACCATAAGGCAACCTGAGCCAATTTCGCACCTTGAGTTACCCAGGAGGCTTGAATATTGGGAATGTTGTCCAGCATAATGCGGGAAATAGCCAACATCCTCAAATAATCCATGCCGGTGGCCGTCGTACCGCCCAATTGGGTATTCCCCGGTTGATAACTCCACGGAATAAAGGCAGTAAACCCTCCCGTTTGATCCTGTGCTTCCCTTATCCGTACCAAATGTAATATCCTTTCCTCCGGATTTTCAATACTGCCAAACATCATGGTAGCGGTGGAACGCAGTCCTACCTGGTGGGCCGTAAGCATCACTTCCATCCATTCTTCCCAGCTAATCTTATGGGGACTGATTATTTTCCGCACTCGATTGACCAGTATTTCTGCCCCGCCCCCCGGCAAAGAGTCCAATCCTGCTTTTTTTAGCCGTTTTAGAACTTCCGTAATGGTTAGGCCTGACAAGCGGCTCATATGAATAATCTCCGGCGGAGAAAAGGAATGAATATGAATTTTGTAACGCCGCTTGATATCTTTCAGCATATCAATATAAAAATCCAGGCCGAGCCGTGGGTGTAGTCCTCCCTGGATTAAAACTTGGGTTCCTCCTGCCTGGATTAATTCTTCTATTTTTGCAAACAATTCCTCCCGGGAAATTACATAGGCTTCCGGATGATTTTCCTCCCGGAAAAAAGCACAAAAACGGCATTGACAGGTACATACGTTAGTATAATTAATATTACGATCAATAACAAAAGTAATTAAATTATGGGGATGCTTTCGTTCCCGCAAGAGAGTAGCCACTCTCCCCAGAGCAAGAAGGTCAGCTTCTTTATAGATCTTGATACCTTCTTCCAATGATAATCTTTGCCCTTCTGCCGCCTTCGCCAATAAAGATCTCCAATCAGCCACCGTGTCCACCCCAAATCTCTAAATCAACTAACCTCTCGATTAGACCACATCGGTAAGCATAAGAGTAATATTCCTTTAAAGCTCGCTGATATCGTTCGTCCAGATCATAACGGATAGTAGCAAAATAGTCGTAAAGAATTTTTTCCGGCAATCCTCTTCGAGCTCTGGCTTTAGCCACTAACTGAGGAACATTACTCATTCCTATTCTTTGCGAACAGATAAATGCCCGGCTGATACGATTTACTTCTTCCGGATACTTTTCCGCAAAATCCCTTCGAATAACCCAGAGAGCATATATCATAGGATATCCGGTAAACTTTTTCCACATCTCCCCCAGGTCATAAACATAGAGGTTTCGCCGGCAATTTGCAGCCTCTACTAAAGCATCATCTCCTATCAGCAACGCAGCTTCCGCCTTTTCCAACATTGAGCTTAGCCGCGGTTCACAGGTTTCATACCGTACCCTAATGTTGTATTGGAGAGTCAAGAGTATTTTTAGCAACACTACTGACGTAGCTGAAGAACTGGTTAAAGCAACCTTCTTCCCTTCCAGGTCCTCCAACGGAACCTTACTAAACAATAAAATGCTGGCAACCCTCCCATCAGCACTTATGGAAATGCCCGGCAAAATGATACACTTTTCGGAATTTCGCGCATACTCAATAGAAGACAAGGGAGTTATGTCTAACTCCCCTGCCAGGAATTTTTGGTTGAGTAAAGTAGGAGTTCCGGGAAATAAATCTGCTTCTAAAGCGACCTTACCCGTTTCAATAGCATCGTACAAAGGAAGGCAGTTCAGGTAGTCTACCTTCCCCAAACGCACTCGTACCATTAAAAGTCCTCCCTAACAACGTTGTAAAGGGTATCACGCTGAACCGGTATTCTTCCTGCTGATTTAATCAAGTAAATTAATTCTTCCCGGCTTATGGCCTGATCTGTATCAGCTCCTGCCGCATGAGTAATTTTCTCTTCTACCACCGTCCCGTCAATATCATCCACCCCGAAAGCTAGGGAAACCTGAGCAAGCTTGGGTCCAATCATAATCCAAAAGGCTTTGATATGGTCGAAATTATCTAACATCAGACGCGCTACGGCTAAAACTTTTAGATCATCAAATCCAGTCGTCCTCCGCAATCCCTGAGATTCCAGCGCCGTATTATGCGGGTGAAAGGCCAGGGGAATAAATGCCTGGAAACCTCCTGTTTCGTCTTGAAGTTCTCGCAACCGAAGAAGGTGATCTATTCTTTCTTCCGCTGTTTCCAGGTGACCGTAAAGCATAGTGGCGTTAGTCCGTATGCCCAAGCTATGAGCTGTCCGCATAACGTCTAGCCAGCGGTCACCACTGATTTTTTTCTCACATATCAATCGCCGAACCCGGTCGGAGAAAACTTCCGCTCCCCCACCCGGCAGGGAGCCTAAGCCTGCCTCCTTGAGACGGACCAACACCTCCCGGATGGTTAAACCGGTTATTTGCGCAAAATAATCAATCTCAACTGCCGTGAAAGCCTGAATGTGAACTTCCGGCAGGACCTGCTTCACCCGCTTCAACATCTCCAGGTAGTAATCAAAAGGCAAATCGGGGTGCAGTCCACCGACAATGTGAATTTCCGATACTCCTTGATCTTTAACCTCTGCAGCTTTCTCTTCTATCTCCTCCAAGGATAACAAATACGCCCGCGGGTCCTCTTTGTCTACTCCAAAAGCGCACAGTTTGCAGCGGTTCACGCAGATGTTGGTATGATTTATATGGCGGTTGACTATAAAATAAACTCGATCTCCGTTTTTCCTGCGGCGCACCATATCAGCTAAAAACCCTATACTTAAGAGATCATCGGACTTCATCAGCCTAATGCCATCCTCACGAGAGAGTCTCACGCCTTCTTCCACTTTTCTTCTGATGTCTTCCAGTTCTCCGGCAAAGAAATCCTCTATCAATTTAACTTTCCTCCTTAATTTTTTTACACACCTATCTTCTTTAACAAATGGGGTAAGTTTATGGTAGGTGATTCCGGCCCGATACAAGTCAAGGAAAACTTGTCCGGATCGAAAAGGTTTTTGGCCAATTCCTCTACCTGAATTTTTTCGACTTTCGCAATGCGCTCAACTATTTCCTCTGCCGTAATCACCCTGCCGTAACAAACTTCTGATTTACCCAGACGGCTCATTCGACTAGTTACGTTTTCCATCCCCAGGAGTAAATTACCTTTAATCTGATCTTTTGTACGGCGCAACTCTTCTTCGGTTATCCCATACTCTTTTAATCTGGCAATTTCTTGAAGAATAACCTGTAACAGTTCGGAAGTATTGCTGGGACTGGTAGCCGCATAAACGGTGAACAGCCCGCTGTCAAGGTAAGTTGAGTGATAAGTATAGATAGAATAAGCCAATCCTCGTTCTTCCCGAACTTCTTGGAATAGACGAGAACTCAGACCACCTCCCAGCAAGCTGTTCAAGACATACATGGTGTAGATTTCCCGGTGGTCCTGAGGTAACCCTGGAACCCCGAGACAGATGTGTACCTGTTCCGTATCCTTTTTCTCAAATATCATTCGGGCGGAAGGTAAAGGTTCCTCTAGCTGATCTACCAGCGAAAGGGAGCGGGTGTTGCTGAAGATCGGAGCAAGTTTTTCAACCACTTCCTCATGCTTGATACGACCTGCAACAGCCACCACCACGTTTTCTGCCCTATATTGCTGGTGGTAATAATTTATAATCTCCTCGCGAGATAAACCTTTAACCGAACCCTCGGTACCTAAAATAGCCCTTCCCAGGGGGTGACCGTCCCACACGGTTTTTGCGAACAGGTCATGCACTAGCTCGTCCGGAGAATCTTCATACATTTTTATTTCTTCTAAAACTACCTTCTTTTCTTTTTCGATCTGCCGGGAATCCATTCTGGCATTAAAAAACATGTCCGTAAGAACATCAATGGCAAGGTCTAAATGTTCCCATAAAACTTTGGCATAATAGCAGGTATATTCTTTAGCCGTAAAGGCGTTTAACTGGCCCCCCACTGCATCTAGTGCTTCAGCTATTTCTTTTGCCGAACGCTTCGCCGTTCCCTTAAACAAAAGATGTTCGATAAAATGAGATACTCCGTGCAGATTATCCGGTTCGTTCCGCGAACCAGTTTTCACCCATATTCCTATAGCTACTGAATGGACATAGGGTATTTCCTCGGTTACAATTCGAACGCCGTTTCCTAGAACTTCCTTGTTATACATGCGCTTCCCCCTCACCTGATTTGAACAATACCATTATTCGAGATAATAAAGCAAAATCCTTTTAAACTAAAAAAAAAGCCCGACAAGCTAGTCGTCATTCAGACCTTCCCCCAATTTTCTTAATCTTTCTATCAACCCTAACTTGCGACTTTCTTCTCCAGCCCCCAGAGGAATACGACCTATTCTCTGCTCCTCCTTAAAAACTTCCAGGAATCCCAGATTTTCACCCTTCCTTAACGGCGCTTGCACCTCCGAAACTATATTCACCTTAAATCTAAGATCTTTCTTCCGGTCTTTTTCGAGTATAAAAACATCATTCCAAAGAGCTACCGCTGTAACGCGGGATGGTTTTCCATTAGCAACCTTAACGGTACCCCAGACGGATCCCTTGGCAATCGCGTAGTAATCGAAATTTTGGAATCCGTATTCCAGAAGGGTTTCCGCATCTCGGTAACGATCATGGCTCTTTAATACTACGGCAATCAAAGTTAAGCCCTCTCGGGTGGCTGAAGCAACTAGGCACTTACCGGCCGCATCAGTGGTTCCGGTTTTTACTCCGTTAGCCCAGGGATAGCGCCATAAAAGGCGGTTAGTGTTTCTTAAGTACCGGCTCCAACTTCCCCGGATGGTCGTCTCCCGCGTACGAACAATGGAGGCAAACACCTCATTAGTCAGGGCATAACGAGCAATCAGCCCTAGATCATAAGCCGAAGCATAATGGTTTTGCGCCGGTAAACCATGAGGATTCTGGAAAAGAGTATTACCGGCGCCTAAAAGTCTGGCCTTTTTATTCATCAAGTATATGAAAAATTCTTCGGAACCACCGACATGTTCCGCTACCGCTGCCGCAGCATCGTTACCGGACCGAATCAAAGCTCCTTTCACCAGGTCTTCCAACCGCAACTTTTCTCCAGCTGTTAAGTGAATAGACGCCTCCCCGACCCTGGCCGCTTTTTGACTGATAGTTACCCACTCTTTGAGATCTCCCTGTTCGATGGCCAAGATTCCGGTCATCATTTTGGTAGTGCTGGCCGGTGGCCTCCGCAGGTGACCATTTTTCATGTAGAGTACTTTACCTGACCGGGCTTCCATTAAAACAGCCGCCGCGGCTGTTACCCGCGGTAAGAGAGTACCCCATACCTCCAGGGGCTGGTATAGGATGGTAACAGTTACAGCTACTCCAAAGATAAAGGCCTTGGCAGATTTACCTATCCTCTTAATTTTTCTTCTCGCCCTCCTTAATCTAGTTTATAATTTGAGAGACTGGAACTATGTTATATCCTTTCTCATTTAGGCTGCGAAGGATTACCGGCAGCGCTTCTACGGTAACTGTTGTAGGATGCATAAGGATAATAGCACCATTTTCCAGTTTAGAGAGCACTTTCTCAATAATCTGGGAACTCCTCCTGCCTTCTTTCCAGTCAATTGTATCTATAGTCCACATAATGGTAAAATAACCCAATTCAGAAGCCGCTTCTACCACGTGCTTACCTTTTTCTCCGTAAGGGGGAGCGAAAAGTTTCGGTTTCTTTCCGGTAATCTGCATAAGAACTTTTTCTGCTTTTAATATTTCTTGCCGGTTTTCTTCCTTACTGAGACGATCCGGATGGGAGTGGCTATAACCGTGATTTCCCACCTCGTGTCCCTTTTTATCCATTTCCTTAACCAATGCGGGGAATTTGCTTGCCCATCTTCCCGTCACAAAAAAGGTCACCTTGCTATTGCCTTTTTCCAAAATATCCAGTAACTGCGGTAAATATTTTTCGCCCCAATCCACATTTATGGCTATGGCTACAGCGCGCTTGTCTGTGCTACCCTGATATATAGGACCCGTTGTGCTTGTCATAACGGTTATATTCCATAGAGTCGTGCTCAAAACTATAAGTACTCCGGTCAAGAAACCTGCAACCAAGAGCATTCGTCCCAACTTTTTGTTAAAAATAACCAACAGAAACATACTCAGTTCCCTCCCTATCTATTACCTCTACAATATATTCGAATCATTCTGCAGGTATAACAATGCCAAACTGCAAAAAGGAACAACAAAAAAAAGAAGAACCCTGAGGGGTTCTCATTAATCAAAAACTAATTTTTCTCCACTCTTTTTCTAATCCATTCTATTATTTTATCAGTAGGTGTTCCCGGTAAAAATATTTCTTCCGCCCATCCCTTTTCTTTTAATTCCTTAATATCATCCTCCGGTATGATGCCGCCACCCATTAAAATAATATTATCTGCTCCGTTTTCCTTCAGAAGGTTCTTAACTTTACGAAAAAGGGTCATGTGAGCTCCAGATAATATACTAAGCCCCACAATATCAACGTCCTCTTGAATAGCGGCCGCAACTACTTGTTCGGGAGTCTGGTGTAGTCCTGTGTAGATAACTTCCATTCCAGCATCTCTTAAAGCCCTAGCCACCACTTTGATGCCCCGGTCATGCCCATCGAGGCCTGGTTTAGCCAACAAAACCCGAATCCTACGGTCTTCACTCATCTTCTTCCCCCCTTAGAAAATCGGTTGCTCCCGGTATTCGCCAAAAACATTTTTCAGTGTCTGTACAATCTCTCCCAGCGTGGCATATACCCGTACCGCGTCCAATATGTACGGCATCAGGTTATCATTACCGCGGGCCGCTTTTTCAAGGGCATCCAACTTCTCCCGTACCGCGACGTTGTCTCTGCTTTCTCTCAGTTTTCTTACTCGGGCAATCTGCTCTTCTTCCAGTTTAGGGTCAATCTTAAGTATTTCTATATCTAGCGTTTCATTCTCCTTGACAAACTCATTAACTCCGACCAGAATTCTTTCTTTTTTCTCCAAAGCCTTTTGATATTGATAAGCGGCATCAGCAATTTCCTTTTGGAAGAATCCTTTTTCAATAGCCTTTAGAACCCCGCCCAGTTCTTCGATCTTCCGGAAATATTCTTCAGCCTTTTCTTCCATGTAATTGGTAAGGTACTCTACATAGTAGGATCCGGCCAGAGGATCTATGGTGTTAGTAACACCTGTTTCATAAGCAATGATCTGTTGAGTACGCAAGGCAATTTCCACCGCTTTCTCGGTAGGCAGAGCCAAAACCTCATCCATGGAATTGGTATGAAGCGATTGGGTCCCGCCCAACACTGCCGCTAAAGCCTCAAAAGCAGTACGTACGATATTATTTTCCGGCTGCTGCGCCGTCAAAGAACAGCCTGCCGTCTGAGTGTGGAAGCGCAATAACCAAGAACGGGGATTTTTGGCTCCATATTTCTCCTTCATATACCTGGCCCATATTCTCCTTGCCGCCCTGTATTTCGCAATTTCTTCAAAGAAGTCGATGTGGGAGTTGAAGAAAAAGGATAAACGGGGTGCAAATTTATCTACATCCAACCCGGCTTTAATACCGGCTTCTACATAAGCAAAACCGTCCGCCAAGGTGAAGGCCAATTCCTGTACCGCCGTAGCCCCTGCTTCTCTAATGTGGTATCCGCTGATGCTAATTGTATTCCACTGGGGAACATGTTCTGCGCCAAAAGCGAAAATGTCAGTAATGATACGCATGGAAGGTTCCGGTGGAAAAATCCACGATTTTTGGGCAATGTATTCCTTCAAAATATCGTTTTGGATAGTTCCTCTCAATTTATCAGAAGATACCCCTTGTTTTTCAGCAGCGGCAATGTACATGGCCCAAAGAATGGCAGCCGGTCCGTTGATAGTCATAGAAGTACTGACCTTGTCCAGAGGAATACCATCAAACAGTATTTCCATATCCGCCAGAGAGTCAATCGCTACGCCGCAGCGTCCCACTTCTCCTTCCGAAAAGGGATGGTCGGAATCATATCCCATTAGAGTAGGCATGTCAAAAGCTACGCTCAAACCTGTTTGGCCGTTTTCAAGCAAGAACTTGTAACGCTGATTTGATTCCCGGGCCGTTCCAAAACCGGCAAACTGCCTCATAGTCCACAACCGACCCCGATACATGTTAGGCTGAACCCCACGGGTAAAAGGATACTCACCCGGAAAGCCGAGATCGCGAAGATAATCCAGTCCTTCAATGTCCGCCGGGGTGAAAAGTTCTTTTATCGGTTCACCGGATACGGAATTAAATTCCACGTCCCTTTCCTTACTTTTAGGATAAGTTTCCTTCCTCCATCGCTCAGTCTCCTGACGTATCTTCTCTAATTCCTTGGTTTCACCACACACCCTTCATACCCCCTCCTATTAGTATTCAATTCCCTCGCGGGCCTTCACGCCTTTATAGTAATGATGCTTAACATCCCTAATCTCGCTAACCAGGTCAGCCAGTTCATATAATTCCAGGGGGGCATAGCGCCCGGTTAAGATAAGATCTAACTCCGGCGGTTTGTTTTTAATTATTTCTATAATCCTTTCCAGGTCAATCAACCCAAAATCCAAAGCTACATTAATTTCATCCAAAATAACCATATCATAACGACCGCTAAATATGGCTTCCCGAGCGAGACGCAGGCCCTGTTCAGCCAGTTCGATATCTATGGGATCCGGGTTTTCTTTACTCACAAATTCATGTCTACCAGACTGAACTATAGTGAATGTAGGCAGTAGAGAACTTATTTTAACCTCCCCATAGTTTTCGCTGCCTTTCATGAACTGAAGCATATACACCCTTAACCCGTGTCCCGCTGCCCGTAAAGCTTGCCCGAGAGCTGCCGTGGTCTTACCTTTGCCGTTACCCGTATAGATCTGAATTAAACCTTTCGCCTTCGTAATAACACCCCCTATGATTTCAGCAGGTGGTTCGCAATTACCAATCTCTGTATCTCGCTGGTTCCTTCATAAATCTCGGTAATTTTAGCATCCCGCATCATTCTTTCTACTGGATATTCCCTGGTATACCCATATCCGCCGAAAATCTGAACCGCCTTGACCGTTACCTCCATAGCCGTTTCGGAGGCGAATAATTTGGCCATAGCAGCCGCCTTACCGTAAGGCATGCCATTCGTTTCTAGATAAGCTGCCTGGTAAGTAAGCAGCCGGGCAGCCTCGATGCGAGTGGCCATATCCGCCAGCATAAACTGAAGGGCCTGGAATTCACCAATGGGTCTACCGAACTGTTCCCTCTCTTTACAGTACGCTAAAGCAGCCTCAAAAGCCCCTTGCGCAATACCAACAGCCTGAGCAGCAATACCTATCCGTCCCCCATCCAGGGTGGAAAGAGCGATCTTAAAGCCTTTCCCTTCTTCACCCAAAAGGTTTTCTTTAGGAATTCGACAATCCTCGAATACCAGTTCCATCGTTGTAGAAGCGCGAATACCTAACTTCTTCTCCTTTTTCCCAAAGGAAAAACCGGGAGTACCTTTTTCTACAATAAACGCATTTATGCCGCGATGTCCTTTATTGCGGTCAGTAGTTGCAAACACCACATAGATGTCTGCTTCTCCGGCGTTGGTTATAAAAATCTTGGAACCGTTCAACACCCATTCATTTCCGTCCAATACAGCCGTAGTACGGAGCGAAGCTGCATCGGAACCGGCAGATGGTTCAGTCAGCCCGAAGGCACCAATCTTTTCTCCTGTTGCCAGAGGCACCAGGTACTTTTGCTTTTGCTCCTCAGTGCCGTACTTATATATGGGCCAACTGGCCAGAGATATGTGAGCGGAAAGAGTGACTCCGGTAGAACCGCATACTCGAGATAATTCCTCTACCGCAATGGCATAGCTGATATAGTCAGCCCCTCCGCCGCCGTATTCTTCAGGGAAGGGAATACCTGTTAGTCCCAGTTCTGCCATCTTGTCGAATATGCTCCGGTCAAATTCTTCCTTCTCATCCCGTTCCGCAGCACCGGGAGCAACTTCCTTTTCCGCAAAGTCTCTCACCATTTTCTTCAACATCTCTTGCTCTTCGGTCAACTTAAAGTCCATACCTACACCCGCTCCCTTCCTCGAGCTATTTTAAAAGGTTTCTGGCGATAACTATGCGCTGGATTTGATTGGTTCCCTCGTAGATTTGAGTGACCTTGGCATCCCGCATGAACCTTTCCACGGGATATTCTCTCATATATCCGTACCCTCCGAAAATTTGGACCGCATCGGTAGTAACCTTCATGGCCACATCACTGGCAAACATCTTAGCCATAGAAGCTTCCTTGCTATGGGGACTTCCCTGCATTTTCAAAGAGGCTGCCCGGTAGACCAGCAAACGTGCCGCTTGGACCAACGTATCCATGTCCGCCAGCATAAACTGGATAGCCTGAAATTCGGCAATGGCTTTACCAAATTGCTTTCGTTCACGGGCATAAGCTACAGCTGCCTCCAAAGCTGCCTGTGCAATACCCAAGGCCTGAGCCCCGATACCAATACGTCCCGTATCCAGCAGAGACATGGCAATTTTAAACCCTTCTCCTTCTTTTCCCAGCAGGTTTTCCTGAGGAACCACCGCATCCTCAAAAAAGAGTTGACACGTGGAAGAGCAGTGCAGTCCCATTTTCTTTTCTGGAGGTCCGATCTTAAGCCCTGGCGTGCTCTTTTCAACTAAAAATGCCGATATGCCTCGGGTTCCTTTACTCTTATCAGTTACTGCCAATACCGTATAAACATCAGCTTCACCGCCGTTAGTGATGAATATCTTGGAGCCATTGAGCACATAATGATCGCCTTTTCTAACGGCACTCGTCCGAATATTCGCCGCATCAGAACCTGCGTCAGGTTCGCTTAAAGCGAAAGCACCTAGCATTTTGCCCTGAGCCAAGGCGGGTACGTATTTTTTCTTCTGTTCTTCCGAACCAAAGTTTAAGATCGGAAAAGTACCTACCGACGTATGAACGGCCAGAATTACTCCCAAAGCTGCGCTTGCTCGGGAGATCTCCTCGATAGCTATAACATAAGAGAGAAAATCGGCCCCAACCCCGCCCCATTCTTCGGGGATGGGAATCCCCATGAGACCAAGTTCGCCCATTTTGGCAACAATTTCCCTAGGAAACTGGCCCTTTTCCTCCCATTTACCAATAACCGGCTTAATTTCCTTTTCCGCAAAGTCGCGTACCGTCTTCTGCATCATTTGTTGTTCTTCACTGAGACTAAAGTTCATAGTGTCGCACCTCTCTTCATACCTTCCGCTCCCAATTTCCTCTTACTTGTACTCATAGAACCCCTTTCCTGTCTTTCTACCCAGCCATCCTGCCTTGACATACTTCCGCAGCAAAGGACAAGGACGGTATTTAGGATCTCCCAGTCCGCTGTAGAGCACTTCCATTATGGCCAGGCAGGTATCCAGCCCGATCAAATCAGCCAGCGCTAAAGGCCCCATGGGATGGTTGGCACCAAGCTTCATCACCGTATCAACCGCTTCCGGAGTAGCAACCCCTTCGTATACGGCATAAATGGCTTCGTTGATCATAGGCATCAATATCCGATTGGCAACAAAACCGGGATAATCATTAACGGTTACCGGCGTCTTACCCATTTGACGGCTCAATTCTTCCACCGTGGAAGCTACTTCATCACTGGTAGCCAGTCCCCGAATAACTTCTACCAGTTTCATAACGGGAACGGGATTCATGAAATGCATTCCAATGACTTTGTCCGGTCGCTTCGTAAAAGAGGCTAGTTCAGTGATAGGAAGAGACGAGGTATTACTGGCCAGAATAGTATGCGGCGGACAAATTTCATCAAGCTTACGGAAGACCTGACTCTTTATGTCCAAATTTTCTATCACCGCTTCTATCACTAAGTCAACCTTGCTTCCGTCTTCCAGGGAAGTAGAAGGAGTGATCCTTCCTAAAATTTCGTCCTTCTCCGCAGAGCTTATCCGTCCTTTTTCTACACTTCGGCTAAGATTTTTCTCAATTACCGAGATACCTTTTTTGACAATTTCTTCGGAAAGATCGTTTAATAGTACTTGGAAACCGGCTTGGGCTGCTACTTGGGCAATACCACTGCCCATCTGTCCAGCCCCTACTACCAGGATAGTGTTGATCTTCATTACTAATCCCTCCTTGTATGATATGACCAACGGCTAAATTTCCAGTTGGTCATTTATTTTGTCGTAAAAAATGTTTGACC